>NZ_VKJN01000020.1:0-63846 GCF_007197875.1 Brevibacillus sp. LEMMJ03
CGACTTGCATGTATTAGGCACGCCGCCAGCGTTCGTCCTGAGCCAGGATCAAACTCTCCAATAAAGTTGAGTTGAATCATTAGCTTCAAGAAAAAGAATTGCTAGGCTCGTTCAACGCTTTCGCTGTTCAGTTTTCAAGGAGCATGATCACTGTTTTCGCCTCGAGCTCCTCGTCGTTTTTGACTTGTTCTCTCGAGGACAAGAATTAATCTATCACGTGTACCCACTTTGAGTCAATAGGTTTTTTAAAAATATTTATCAGGTAAAATATTCCTTTTGTGAGTTCCTGCGTCTGACGTACTTGGAGAGCTCGTTGGGCGAGGCGATGCGGGCGTACATGCGAAAGATAATCGAATACCTTTCCTCCATGGCCCGCTTGACCAGATAATCAATCCGCTTGTCGCCAAAGTCCAGCAGCATCTCTTCCAGTTCTCGCTTCAGCAGATACTCCAGCTCTTGCACTTCTTTTGCATTGAATAAAAACCCCAGCAACCATATCGACCTCCGCCTCACCGAGTCTACCCTTTATCATGTCCAACCGATTTCGGGCATATTCACAAACAACCCCCCTCTGATCCTCTGATCAGAGGGGGTCCGGCAAAGCTACTGGAGCCATTTCACTTGTTGAAGCTGTTCCCCTATGGTCGAGTGGAGAAGCAACGGGGTCACCACGCTCTCCACCACGGCAGCCACAAACAGCAAACCAATCACGGTCAGCACGGCAGTGGGGAATTGTTTCAACACGTCGTACCAGTCGTTTTTTACCCGCTCCCAACTGCTCGGCTGAAAAAGTCCGCCAACGGAACGCAAACTGAGCACGCCCAAACGCATGCCCACGCCGGCAGCGAACAGGACCGTCGGCAGCTCAATGATGCCATGCGGCAAAATGCCGACCGCGAAGATGAGCCACGGGCTTATTCCCGCCGCGCTGTACTGCGCCAGGATATAGCCGAACAGCACGCCGTTGGCCACCATCCCGATCACGGGGAAAACGGCAAAAAACAGCCCCAACGCCATCATCATCAGCGAACTGGTGACGTTGTTGACAAAGATCGCCCAAAACAGAGCCGTCACCCCTTGGCCGCTATCCCTGATGCGCTGGGCCATGTCCTTCAATTCGTCCATCAGGCCGCTGACCATATCGTGCACGGCATGGGACTGCAGAAAGCCGACCATGGCTCCACCCAAAAACAGCAGGCAGGCGGTCACAATGTACCACTTGTTGTCCGTCCACAGGCGTCGAAACCGAGTGTTCATGAAGTACGCTCCTTTACAGCCTGGTTAGTACACTATATGCATTGTACCGCAACAATACCCACGCGGACAAAGAATATCCTCCTCAATCCGGCATAAACTGTAAGGGGACAAAGGAGGTGCCGTCATGAAATTCATGTTCGTCTTGAGCGCGCAACGCTTGAAACAGGTGCTGATCATCCTCACCGCTCTCCTGATGGCGGCTGGCATCGCCTATGCCGAACGGGACGCCATCACCGTCATCTCGGACAGCAGCAAAGCTCCCCAAGCCATTTACAAGGTGGATACCAACGAGAAGAAAATCGCCCTGACCTTCGACATTAGCTGGGGAGAGACGAGAGCCGTGCCCATTTTGGACATCCTGAAGGAAAAAAAGGTAAACAAAGCGACCTTTTTCCTGTCTTCCCCCTGGAGCCAGCGTCATCCGGAGATCGTCAAGCGGATCGTCGACGACGGATTTGAAATCGGTTCCCACGGGCATAAACACGACTATTACAGCAAATATACGGACGAGGAAATCCGTGCCCAGATCGGCAGGGCCCACACGATTCTGACCGAACTGACGGGAAAAAAGCCCAAGCTGATCCGCTTGCCGAACGGAGACTTCGACAAGCGCGTGCTGCGGATTGCCGATGAAATGGGCTACACGGTCATCCAGTGGGACACCGACTCCAAGGATTGGATCAATCCCGGCGTCGACACGATTGTAAACAACGTCCTGTCCAAAGCCCATCCGGGCGACATCGTGCTGCTCCACGCCAGTGATTCCTGCAAGCAGACCCACCTCGCCCTGCCCCAGATTATCGACAAGCTGCGGGCCGACGGCTACGAGTTCGTCACTGTCTCGGAACTGATTGCCGGTTCCCAGGTACAAAGCCAGGAAGTCAAGTAAGCGAGAAAAGCTGACCGTTGACAGCGGTCAGCTTTCCCGTTTGACCAGACGATGCAAATGCATGACTTGCCAGACGTTGCAAAACAAGAGCGGCACCAGCATCGACAAGGTGGCATGCACGTTGTATTGTTTCAACGCGGGGATCCATTCGATGGCCGAAAACACGAACATGAAAAACAGCGTGGGCACCCATGCCGTCTGGTTGGTCAGGCGCGCTTTCCCGTAGGCGGTGACCACGGCGACCAGCAGGAGCAGGATCGGCTCCACGAAAAACGGCCAGACGGAGCCGTCTTCGCCCAACAGGGTGTAACGCAGGTACACCATGTCAAAAAATACAAACAACACCAAAAATACCTGGATGCTCTTCCACAACGAAGGGTTTTTGAACAGCCCTCGCGCAAGGTAATTGATCGTCATGTAGGCAAAAAAACCCATTTGCGCCACAATGCTGATGGTCATCCCGTACAGCATTTGCATGAACGTGCCCATAAAAAAATTGGCCATGCCGCCTTCCAGCAATTTTTCCGATGCGAAAATCATGCCGACCAGAATCCCGCCCAACCCGCCAAGCAGCAGGGTGGTAAAAAACAGCCAGCCGTACTTGCGCAGACTCACCGTACGTCCCTCCTATCCACATCGATAATGATTGTACCAACCCGTGCAAGAAAATACTAGCGTAAGAACAAAACAATCGGTGCACGTTAAGGGTAGCCGGGTAAAGGAGGTCACCGCCCATGAGGAAGCGAACCGTATCGTTTTGGTTGTTGCTGGCGGTCAGCCTGGTCATGACAAGCTGCGGCGTCGGCGGACCAGCTCAGAACACGACACAGCCTGATTATAGAAGCATGAAGGACATGGTCCTGGACATTTTGAAGACGGACGAAGCCAAAAAATCCGTAATCAACATGATGAAGGACGAATCGTTCAAGCAAAGCCTCATCATGGACGAGTCCACGGTACGCACCGCGCTGATCCAGAGCATTTCCAAGCCGGACAATCCGCAAATCAAAGAAGCGTTCAAGGACCCGAAATTCACCAGCACGCTGGCCAAATCGATGAAGAACGAGCACAAGGCGCTGATGAAAGACCTGATGAAGGATCCCGAGTACCAGAAAATGATGATCAGCATCATGCGGGACCCGGAGTTCGAAAAAAATATGATGGAACTGATGAGAAGCTCCGCCTACCGGAAACAAACCATGCAAATCATGAAGGAAGCGATGCAAAGCCCCCTGTTCCAGGCCGAGATGATGACGTTGATGACCAAGGCCACGGAAGACATGATGAAGCCGAAAACCATGAAAAAAGGCAAGAAAAAAAGCGGCAGCGGGGAAGGCGGCGGAGACAGCCAATCCTAAAGAGAAAGGTGAGCTCCCATCAAGAGCCCACCTTTTTGTTTTTCGCTTATTGGCCGATGGCTGCTTCGCACTTTTCGGCGACGCGCTTGGCCATATCCAGATACAGCTTGCCGATCGGCGAATCGGCCCGGTAGACGGACGGCGAATAGTCCGGCTCGGCCGGATGGTTGTCCGGCTGACCGAGCGGAATCTGGGCCAGCAGCTCGGTGCTGAGCACCTCGGCCAGTTTCGCCCCGCCTCCTTTGCCAAACACGTACTCCTTGGAGCCATCCTTCGCCTCGTACCAGGCCATGTTTTCCACGACCCCGAGGATCTCGTGTCCGGTCCGTTTGGCCATCGCCCCCGCCCGGGCGGCTACAAACGAGGCTGTCGGGTGCGGCGTCGTCACAATGATTTCCTTGCTCTGCGGAATCATCGTGTGCACGTCCAGAGCCATGTCTCCCGTTCCCGGCGGCAGGTCGAGCAGCAAATAGTCGAGGTCATCGCCCCAGTGCACTTCCGTAAAGAAGTTGCGCAGCATCTTGCCCAGCATCGGACCGCGCCAGATCACCGGCGAGTTGTCCTCCACGAAAAAGCCCATGGACATCACTTTCACGCCGAATTGTTCCACCGGCAAAATCGTTTCGCCGATCACCGTCGGACGCTGTTCGATGTTCATCATGTCCGGTACGCTGAACCCGTAAATGTCTGCGTCGATAATGCCGACGCGTTTTCCCATGCGGGCCAGCGAGACGGCCAGATTGACGGTGACGGTGGACTTGCCGACGCCGCCTTTTCCGGAGGTGATGGCGATAAAGGTGGTGTGGGAGTCTTTGGCCAGAATCGGGTTCAACAGCGGCGCTTGTCCCGCAGGAGCAGCCGGTGTCTGCCCCCCGCGCAATTGGGCGCTTAGGGCGGCCCGCTCCTCGTCTGTCATCGCTCCAAATTGGAGGCGTACCTCTTTGGCCCCCAATTGCTTGAGCGCGTCGATGACGTCCTGCTCGATCTTCGCCTTCAGCGGACAGCCGGTAATCGTCAGCACGACGGTCAGGCTGACCGTTTCTCCGTCGATGCGGATGTCGCGAATCATGTTTAATTCCACCAGGCTGCGGTTAATTTCCGGGTCTTTTACGTCACGCAGCGCTTCCAGCACTTGTTCTTTCGTCAACATATCGTCCACCCCAGGCATCAATATTTGTCAAACGTGTCTCAGCCATTTGTCCTACAGTCGTACGCGCGTCCATTATAGCATATCCAACAGGGCTGGACACGTTTGCGGGCGCGCTTACGGCAGGTTTGGCACCTTTTCGCCCGAATAATGGCGCAGCATGCCCTGGTAAATGGCGTTGGCCAGCGCTTTCTGATACTCGACGGAACGAAGCCGTTTCGCTTCCTCCGGGTTGCTGGCAAAGCCCACCTCCACCAGCACGGCCGGGCAGTTCACTTCGCGGATCAGGAAGACGTCATCCGTCTTGATCGGATGGCGATCGGTATTGTTCAGCACCCGTTTGATTTCGTTCTGGATCAGGTAGGACATTTCCGCGCTCTTCTTGTAGGCCGGATAGTAGAAGGTCTGCGCGCCGGACCACCGCGGCGAGGGAATGGCATTGACGTGAATGCTGACGAGAAAATCGGGCGTGCTGTCGTTGACCAGCTTGACCCGGTTGCGAATGTCTTCCGACTTGCGCTGCCGCAGCTTCTGCACCTCCGGGGAAGCGAGGTCCTTGTCTTCCTCCCGGGTCATGATCACGTAAGCTCCCGCCTGCTGCAGGAAATCACGCAGATACATGCTGATGGCCAGGGTCACCTCTTTTTCCACGACCGTGCCGTCCGCGGAAACGGCCCCGCCGTCCGGCCCGCCGTGCCCCGGATCAATGGCGATCACCGTACCGGCCAGCGGCAGCGACCAGGCCGTCCAGGAGGAGCGTTCCGGCGCTTCATAGGTGAACAACACCAGCAGCAAAAAGAAGGCAAGCACCCAGCCGACTACTTTTCGAGCCACCTTGCACCGTCCCCTTTGTCCCATTCTCTTTCCCATCATATGGACAATACCGGACAATTATGACGGCTCGCGGGAAAAACAAAAACCCCTGTCTGCAAGCCAGACAAGGGGTTTTGCATCGAACAGCCGATTAGCGCTTGGAGAATTGCGGAGCGCGGCGAGCTGCTTTGAGACCGTATTTTTTACGCTCTTTCATGCGCGGATCGCGAGTCAGGAAGCCGGCGCGTTTCAGGGCGCCGCGCAGTTCCGGATCTGCTTTCAGCAGCGCACGAGCCACACCGTGACGGATGGCACCAGCTTGACCGGTGGTACCGCCACCTTTTACGTTGACCAATACATCGTAGCGACCCAACGTTTCGGTCAGTACGAGCGGTTGTTTCACAATCAGTTTCAGGGTTTCCAACCCAAAGTAGTTATCCATGTCACGCTTGTTGATCACAATGCGACCTTCGCCAGGAACCAGGCGAACGCGTGCTACGGAGTGCTTACGACGACCTGTACCGTAGTATTGTACTTGTGCCACGAGTCTTTCCTCCCTTTACCTTATCCGCGGATTTGCCAAACTTCCGGTTTTTGTGCTGCGTGCGGATGTTCCGGACCAGCGTATACTTTCAGCTTGGTGAAGATTTGACGTCCCAGGCTGTTTTTCGGCAGCATGCCTTTTACAGCCAGTTCAAACATTTTTACAGGTTTGTTTTTCAGCATGTCGCCTGCTGTCGTCTTTTTCAGACCACCCGGGTAGAGGGAGTGGGAGTAGTAGATTTTGTCCTGCAGTTTTTTCCCGGTCAGTTTTACTTTGTCCGCGTTGATCACGATTACGAAATCGCCGGTGTCAACGTGCGGGGTGAATTCCGGTTTGTATTTGCCGCGCAGAATGGAAGCGACTTCGCTAGCCAGACGCCCGAGCGTTTGACCTTCTGCGTCAACGATGTACCATTTGCGCTCGACTTCGAGCGGTTTCGCCATATATGTGGTACGCATGTTTGTCCCTCCTAAATTGTTACCGTTCCATCTGGAATCATGGAAATCATGAAGTGGAGAACGCTGCCTATAACGGGTGAGCAACTTCTCCAGGTGTTTCATTGAAACCACGTTCTTGTTTTTCAATCCCGGGGCTAGAGTGGGGCTAGCGGGGTATGAAAATACCAAGGAATATCGTACTACATCGGAGAGGCTGAGTCAAGAGCCGACTTCCTCCCCAACGGCTGGAAAAAGGCCTGTCCGGTCTTGAGCCGGTCGCCGAGCGTCAATAGACGACCTCCCACATCGTCAGCCCTTTCGCGGGCGCCGTTTTTCCGGCCTGTTCCCGGTCCCTCGCCCGCAGAATCTCCTTTACCTCGTCCGGGTGGCGCTTGCCCTGGCCCACTTCCACCAGGGTGCCGACGATGATCCGCACCATGTTGTACAAAAACCCGTTGCCCCGGCAGACGACCCAAATCTCGCTGCCCGTCCGCTCCACGCGTAAGTCGTACACGGTCCGCACCTTGTCCTCGACAAAGGTTTTGGCCGAACAAAACGACGTGAAGTCGTGCTCGCCGATCAGGTGAGCGGCAGCACGCCGCATCGCCTCCAGATCGAGCGGGTGGCGGATATGGTCGGCGTAGCGATGGCGGAAGACGTCGGGGACCGGTCGGTTGTCGATGCAGTAGCGGTACTCCTTGACCTTGACGTCGAAACGGGCGTGAAACGCCGGATCCGCCTCCTCCACCGAGCGGATGACGATGGAATCGGGGAGCTGATTGTTCAGCACAAACGCCCACTTGTCGATCGGAATGCCGCTGGCGGTATCGAAGTGGAAAACCTGGCCGCGGGCGTGGACGCCGGCGTCGGTCCGGCCGGAACCGACAATCTGGATCTCCTCTCCGGTGATCCGCCGCAGCGCGGCTTCGATCTCGCCCTGCACCGTAATCTGATCGGGCTGTACCTGAAACCCGCTGTAATCCGTGCCGTCGTAGGCCACGACGCACTTCAAACGCCTCATGTGCGCCACCATCCTATCACAAACGTAAGTGCACAAGCCGCCGCGGCCACGCAGCCGTCCCGCCAGCTCCACTTCAGCCTGCGCAGACGCGTGCGCCCCACTCCCCCGCGATAGCCGCGCGCCTCCATCGCCAAAGCCAGCTCTTCTGCCCGGCGGAATGCGCCGACAAACAGCGGAATGACGATCGGCATCAGACTGCGGGCGCGGCGGACGAGGCTGCCCTCGGTCAAATTGGCCCCCCGCGCCGTCTGCGCCTTGATGATCTTGTCCGTCTCCTCCATCAGCGTGGGGATGAAGCGAAGCGCGATCGACATCATCAGGGCGATCTCATGCACGGGAACGCCGATCCGGCCGGTGGGACCGAGCAGCCTCTCCAATCCTTCCGTCAGGTCAATCGGGGACGTCGTCAGCGTCAAGAGGGAGCTGATCAGCACGAGCAGCGTCAGGCGGAGCGAGATGAACACCGCCTGGCGGACCCCCATTTCCTCCACGCTCAGCCATCCCCAGCGGAAGTAGACCTCTCCCCCCTTGGTGATCACGAGGTGCAGGACCACGGTAAAGAGGATCAGCAGCCAGACAGGGCGCAGGCTTTTCAAAATGTACGACAGCGACAGTCGGGACAACAGGACGCCTGCCAGCATGAAACCCACCAGGACGGCATAGGTGGCCGCGTTGTTGGCCCAAAAGACAAGCGCGGCGAACAGGATGACAAACAGCAGTTTGCTGCGGGGGTCGGTCTGGTGGAGAAACGATTGTCCCGGCACGTACTGGCCGATCGCAATGTGCTGCAGCATGGCCTATCGCTCCTTTGCCACAGACAGCCGCGCCAACAGATGTTCGATCAGCGCTTCTTCCCGATACAGGGACGAAGGCAGCCGTTCCGTTTCCGGCAGCCGTTGATTCAATTGCGTGACCAGCGCCACTGTCTCCGGCACGTCCAGCGCCAGCTCCCGCAGTCGGTCGGCGTGCGCGAACACCTCATCCGGGCTGCCTTCCAGCACCGCCCGTCCCTGTGCCATGACAATCAGCCGGTCGGCGTAGCGGGCCGCTTCTTCCATGCTGTGCGTGACCAGCACGGTGGTGAGCCGCTGTTCGCGATGAATCCGGTAAATGGCTTCCAAAATCGCCTTGCGCCCGGCGGGATCAAGCCCTGCCGTCGGTTCGTCCAAAATCAGCACCTTGGGCTGCATCGCCAATACGCCGGCAATCGCCACGCGCCGCATCTGCCCGCCGCTCAGATGAAACGGGGAGCGGTCCTTGACCGCTTCATAGTCAAGGCCGACGATCTCGAGCGCCTCCCGGACCCTAACCTCCACCAGCTCCGGCGGCATGTCAAAGTTGAGCGGCCCAAACGCCACATCCTTGGCGACCGTCTCTTCAAACAACTGGTGTTCCGGGTACTGAAAGACGAGGCCGATGTCGCGCCGGCGGGCATGGGGCATTTTTTCCCGCGGGGTCACCTTTACGTCCCCCAGGGTGATCGTACCCGACGTCGGCTGCAGCAGACCGTTGAGGTGCTGGATCAGCGTGGACTTGCCCGATCCCGTTTGGCCGATGATGCCCACAAACGAGCCCGCCGGAATGGTCAGCGAGACGTCGCGCAGCGCCGTCCGTTCAAACGGCGTTCCTCTGCCGTAGATGTGGCTTACCTGGTCAAAAGTAATCTGCATAAGTGCTCCACCAGCTCCTCTTGGTGCAGTACAAACGGAAGCTGTACTCCCTCGTCCGCCAGCGCGCGGCGAAGCCGGACGGCAAACGGCACGTCCAGGCCCAGTTCCTGCAGGCGCTCCGGCCGGGCAAACACCTCGGAAGGGGAACCGTCCAGCTCAATCCGCCCGCCGCTCATGACGATGACCCGATCGGAAAAGACGGCTTCTTCGGGAAAATGGGTGATATTCACCACCGTGATTCCCTCTTCCCGGTTGAGCCGGCGGGCCAACGCCAACACGTCACGCCGTCCCTGGGGATCCAGCATCGCTGTCGCCTCGTCCAGAATGAGCACGGATGGGCGCATCGCCATGATGCCGGCGATCGCCACGCGCTGCTTCTGACCGCCCGACAGGTGGTGGGGTTGGTCGTGCAGGTGGCGCTCCATCCCGACGGCCGCCAGCGCTTCGTCCACACGGCGGCGCATCTCGTCCGGCGGCACGCCCATGTTCTCCAGGCCGAATGCCACATCGTCCTCCACAGTGGCCCCCACGATCTGATTGTCCGGATTTTGAAACACCATGCCGACGTGGCGGCGCACTTCCCAGAGCAGCTCGCCGTCCCTGGTGTCCATGCCGCTGACGATGACGGCTCCCTCGTTCGGGAGCAGCAGGCCGTTCGACAGTTTGGCCAGCGTCGACTTGCCCGATCCGTTGGGACCGAGGATGGAGACAAAGGTTCCTTTGGCAATCTCCAAGTCGATCCCATTCAGCACCGGTACGGCCGCCCCTCCCTCGCCCTCGTAGGCAAAAGAGACGCCCTGGAAAGCCAGCAGTTGTTCCTCCTTCATGAGGCGCTCACATCCTCCCAGCCTTGGACAGGGATTTGAACAAAGAAAAAAGGGCATGAATCAGAGTCCAGCCTAAGACCAGAGTCTGTCCCCACCCTTTTTCACAATCTGAGTGTGCTATTACACTAATTCGATGTACGCCATCGGTGCTGCGTCGCCGCGGCGAGGACCTGTCTTCAGGATACGGGTGTAACCGCCGTTGCGCTCTTTGTAACGAGGCGCGATCTCATCGAACAGCTTTTGAACCGCATCGCGGCCTTCTTCATTCGCCACTTCCTTGCGAACGAAAGCAGCGACTTGACGGCGAGCATGCAGGTCACCGCGCTTGGCCAGCGTAATCATTTGTTCAGCGATGGAGCGCAGTTCTTTTGCCTTCATCTCGGTGGTTTCAATGCGCTCGTTGATGATCAGGTCGGTTACCAAGTCGCGGAACAGCGCTTTGCGCGCCGCGCTACGACGACCCAATTTACGGTATGCCATGTTCTTACCTCCTTTTTCACGCTGGCACCGCTCAGCCATGGCTGGAGCGAAGCCAGATCTGAAATCCCCTCTCCGGAGGGAATGTTCCGTGAGGACGGAGTCCAGGCGCTGTCAGCCTTCCCTAGTCGTCGCTGCGCAGGGACAAGCCCAACTCAGCCAGCTTTTCCTGCACTTCTTCCAGGGATTTGCGGCCCAAGTTGCGCACTTTCATCATGTCCTCTTCGGTCTTCTGCGTCAGCTCTTGCACGGTATTGATACCGGCACGCTTCAAGCAGTTGTAGGAACGGACAGAGAGATCGAGCTCTTCGATGGTCATCTCGAGCACTTTCTCTTTCTTGTCCTCTTCTTTTTCGACCATGATTTCCGCATCTTTCGCCTCATCCGTCAGGCCGACAAACAGGTTGAGATGCTCCGTCATGATTTTGGCGCCGAGACTAACGGCTTCTTCCGGACTGATGCTGCCGTTGGTCCATACTTCAAGCGTCAACTTGTCATAGTTGGTCATTTGCCCGACACGGGTATTTTCCACTTGATAGTTGACGCGCTTGATCGGCGTATAAATCGAATCAATCGGAATCACACCGATCGGTTGGTCTTCCGATTTGTTACCATCTGCTTGAACATATCCACGTCCACGTCCAGCTGTCATACGAATGTGCAGACGACCGCCATTTGCTAACGTTGCGATATGAAGATCAGGGTTCAAGATCTCCACATCGCTGTCGGCGCGGATATCTCCCGCCTTGACGACGCCTTCGCCCTCTGCGTCAATCTCGATGACTTTTTCTTCATCGGAATGAATCTTCAGCGCCAGGCCCTTGATGTTCAGGATGATTTCCGTCACATCTTCCACAACGCCTTCAACCGTAGAGAACTCGTGAAGGACCCCGTCAATTTGAACGGTGCGCACTGCCGCGCCTGGCAAAGACGAGAGGAGAATCCGTCTCAGCGAGTTGCCAAGAGTGGTGCCGTATCCGCGCTCCAGAGGTTCAACAACGAACTTCCCGTACGAGTTGTCGTCGCTTACTTCCACAACCTCGATTTTCGGTTTTTCTATTTCTATCATTAAACAAACCCTCCTTCAAAACGTCGAAATTCTTGGGTGGGCCGATTCAGCCCACTCAGGAATTTCCCCGGCGGTTTACCGTTTGCGTGCATGACAAGCTATTGAATCAGAATTTACCATTCTAGTATGGACATGTTCTGAACGATATAAACCCGTTACACGCGGCGACGTTTTGGCGGACGGCAACCGTTGTGCGGAATCGGCGTCACGTCTTTGATCATGTTTACTTCCAGACCTGCTGCTTGCAGGGAACGGATCGCGGCTTCACGGCCAGCGCCCGGTCCTTTTACCAGCACTTCGCAAGAACGCATGCCATGTTCCATTGCCACGCGCGCAGCGGCTTCGGCAGCCATTTGCGCAGCGAACGGCGTGCTCTTGCGGGAGCCCTTGAAGCCGAGGGCACCTGCACTGGACCAGGAAATTGCGTTGCCGTGCGGATCAGTGATGGTTACGATCGTGTTGTTAAACGTGGAGCGGATGTGAGCTACGCCGACTTCCACGTTTTTGCGATCACGACGACGGGTACGAGTAGCAGTCGCTTGTTTTCTTTTCGCCATGTCCAATTACCCTCCTTTACTTCTTCTTGTTCGCTACAGTACGGCGCGGGCCTTTGCGCGTACGAGCGTTGGTTTTCGTGCGTTGACCGCGAACCGGCAGGCCACGGCGGTGACGGATGCCGCGGTAGCAGCCGATTTCCATCAGACGCTTGATGTTCAGGGAGATCTCACGACGAAGATCGCCTTCCACCTTCAGGTTTTTGTCGATGTAATCGCGCAGTTTGCTGACTTCTTCTTCTGTCAGGTCACGAACGCGAGTATCCGGATTTACGCCGGTAGCGGACAGAATTTTTTGGGACGTGGGACGGCCGATACCAAAGATGTAGGTAAGAGCGATTTCCACGCGCTTTTCGCGAGGCAAGTCAACGCCTGCAATACGTGCCATGTGTCAAAAGCACCTCCTTGATTACCCTTGTTTTTGCTTATGCTTAGGATTTTCACAAATAACCATTACGTTACCTTTCCGACGGATAACCTTGCACTTTTCGCAAATCGGTTTAACCGAAGGTCTCACTTTCATGGTTCTTGCCTCCCTCTTCTAGGGGTTTCGCTTATTTGTAGCGGTACGTAATGCGTCCGCGTGTCAAGTCGTACGGCGACAGCTCAACCGTTACCTTATCCCCAGGCAGAATGCGGATAAAGTGCATGCGGATCTTTCCGGAGACGTGAGCGAGCACCTTGTGCCCATTCTCTAATTCTACCCGAAACATCGCATTCGGCAAAGGCTCGATTACCGTACCTTCCACTTCAATCACATCGTCTTTTGCCATGGCAAGCTCTCCTTTCCTCTGTCTTCAGTCAGACCATGAGTTTTGCGTTTGGCTCACACAACGAACTTAACGTCGACACGTTGGACGACAATTCCGAAGCGAACCCGGGGCTTCGGCTACGCCCGCGTTAAAATCTCATAGCCCTCTTCCGTAATCGCGATGGTGTGTTCAAAATGAGCACATTTTTTTCGATCCACTGTCACAACCGTCCAATTGTCCTCCAAAGTGCGGACATAACGTTCGCCGGCATTGACCATTGGTTCGACTGCCAACACCATTCCCGGTTTCAACCGTGGACCGCGTCCAGGCGGGCCGTAGTTGGGAACCTGGGGGTCTTCGTGCAAGTTTTGCCCGATCCCATGCCCCACATACTCGCGAACGAGCGTGAAGCCGGCAGCCTCTGCGTGGATCTGAATCGCGTGGGAAATGTCAGACAGCCGCGCACCGGGCATGGCTTTCTCCAGCCCCTTGTACAGCGACTCTTCCGTCACTCGCAGCAAACGCTGATCTTCTTCCGAAATGTTGCCGACCGGATACGTCCAAGCGGAGTCTCCATGATACCCTTGGAACTGGGCACCGATGTCGATGCTGATGATGTCTCCTTCTTGCAACGTCCGTTTTCCTGGGATCCCGTGTACGAGTTCTTCATTGACTGAAGTACAGATACTTCCTGGAAAGCCACCGTAGCCTTTGAACGATGGAATGGCTCCCATGCTGCGGATAAAGGTTTCGGCGAGTTCGTCCAGTTGCTTTGTCGTCACGCCAGGCTTGATGGCCTTGGCCAGCTCTTGATGGGTGAGTGCGACGATCCGACCAGCTTCGCGCATAACCTCAAGCTCTGCTTTCGACTTCAGGATGATCATGCTCCCTTACCCTCGCAACACAGACGTGATTTCCGCGAATACGACCTGGATATCCTGTTCACCATTGATGTTTCGCAGGAGGCCTTGCTCAGCGTAGTAGTCGATGAGCGGTTGTGCTTGGGCGATGTTGACATCGAGGCGCTGCGCCACCACTTCCGGCTTGTCGTCATCGCGCTGGAACAGCTTGCCGCCATCCTTGTCGCACACGCCTGCCTCTTTCGGCGGATTGAACAGCGTGTGGTAGCTCGCTCCGCAAATCGGGCAGATCCAGCGACCGGTCAGACGTTCGATCAGGAACTCCCGGCGAACGTTGATATTGATCACATGGTCGATCTCGCGGCCCAGCTCCTTCAAGGTAGCCGTCAATGCCTCCGCCTGCGGCACCGTGCGCGGAAACCCGTCGAGCAGGAATCCCTTTGCGCAATCATCCATCGCCAGGCGCTCCCGCACGATCCCGATGACGATCTCATCGGGGACGAGCAGCCCTTTATCCATGTAGGACTTGGCTTCAAGTCCGAGCGGCGTCTCGTTTTTGACCGCTGCCCGGAACATGTCGCCAGTCGAGATGTGCGGGATGTCAAACTCTTTTACGATTCGTTCCGCCTGCGTACCTTTGCCGGCCCCAGGCAAACCCATCAAAATTATATTCACGTCCATTCCCTCCGTCCCGTGCGAAAAGCTTCACCGCGCATCGCGCAGCCTCCGGTCGGCTGAAGAAAGCTTTTCAACACCTCGGTTACTTGATGAACCCTTGGTAGTGGCGCTTGATCATCTGGCTTTCGATCTGCTTCATCGTATCGAGCGCAACCCCGATCACGATCAAAAGCGACGTACCGCCGATGTAAATCGACTGCGGCAGGTTCGCCAGCTTGCTGAAGAAGAATGGCATGATGGAAATCACCATCAGGAACAGAGCGCCCGCCAGTGTCAGACGGTTCAACGTACGGGTAATGTACACCTCGGTGTTTTTACCGGGTCGGATACCAGGAATGTAACCGCCATTTTTCTTCATGTTCTCCGCCAGTTGTACAGGGTTGATCTGTACAAAGGTGTAGAAGTAGGTGAACCCGATAATCAAGAACGCGTAAAGCGTCATCCCAAACGGTGCGCTGGGTTGGAAATGCGTGTAAATCCAGTTGGCGATTCCCGTTCCGGATGGATCCACCCAGAACTGTGCAATGGTTGAGGGGAAAATCACCAGCGAGACGGCGAAGATGACCGGAATCACACCCGCCGAGTTAATCTTCAGCGGGATGTGCGTGGATTGACCACCGTACATTTTGCGGCCAACCACGCGTTTGGCGTACTGTACCGGAATCTTGCGCACACCTTGCTGCATGAAAATGACCCCGACAATAATGGCGATGATCACCAGCAGAATGAGCAGTACCTTCACGATACTGAAGAACAAATTCTGGCTCGGATCGCTGAACTGGGACGTGTAAATCGTCGCGATGCCGGTCGGGATGTTGGCCACGATCCCGGCCACGATGATAATCGAAATCCCGTTGCCGATCCCTTTCTCCGTAATTTGTTCGCCCATCCACATCAGGAACGAGGTCCCTGCTGTAAGGGTGATGGCAATCAATGCGTAACTGCCAATGGACGTGTCTTTCAGCAAACCAGGCGCCATGTTGTTGAAGCCGATAGTCATCCCCACCGACTGGATGAGGGCGAGGACCACCGTGAAGTAACGGGTCACCGTCGCGATCTTGCGGCGTCCCACTTCCCCTTCACGGGCCCACTGCGTAAACTTCGGCACCACATCCATGGACAGGAGCTGCATGATGATCGATGCCGTGATGTACGGCATGATCCCCATCGCAAAAATCGAGAAGTTTTGCAGCGCCCCGCCGGAGAAGGTGTTCAACAACCCCAGCAGATGGTTCGTGTTCTGCTGAAACAACTCGACATTCACGTTGGGGACAGGGACGAAGCTCCCGATTCGGAAGACGACCAGCATCATCAGTGTAAACAAAACCTTACGACGCAGGTCGCCTATCTTAAAAATGTTAGTGAGCGAGGCTAACATTAGATCACCTCGGCTGTTCCACCGACTTGAGCGATCTTCTCAGCAGCAGCAGCGGAGAACTTGTGAGCTTTTACGGTCAGCTTCACGTTCAGTTCGCCGTTGGCAAGAACTTTTACACCGTCACGCAGAGCGGAAATAACGCCGGTTTCTTTCAGCAGTTCAGGCGTCACCACGGTGCCTTCTTCAAAACGGTTCAGCGCGTCCAGGCTCACAATCGCGTATTCCTTGCGAGAGATGTTGGTGAAACCGCGCTTAGGCAGACGACGGTACAGCGGGTTTTGACCACCCTCGAAACCAGGGCGAACACCGCCGCCGGAACGGGCGTTTTGACCTTTGTGACCTTTGCCGGCGGTTTTGCCGGTACCGCTACCGATACCGCGACCGACGCGCTTACGAGTGTGACGGGATCCTTCTGCAGGTTTCAGTTCATGCAATTTCATTCCTTGCACCTCCTAACCTTATGGAAATGGTGATTACGCTTCTACTTCTTTTACTTCAACCAGGTGCTTCACTTTGAAGATCATCCCGCGGATTGCCGGATTGTCTTCTTTCACAACGGTTTGGTGAATTTTACGGAGACCCAGTGCTTTGACGGTATCCTTTTGATCGACGGTGCGGCCGATCAGACTGCGCTTGAGGGTGATTTGCAGTTTTGCCATGTTCATTCCCTCCTTATTAACCCAGCAACTCGTCAACAGTCTTACCGCGCAGTTTCGCGACTTCTTCCGCTGTTTTCAGGCGGCTGAGGCCTTCCAGCGTAGCGTTGACCATGTTGATGGGGTTGTTGGAACCGAGAGACTTGCTCAATACGTCGCCTACACCAGCAAGCTCCAGTACCGCGCGGACAGGACCGCCGGCGATGACACCGGTACCTTCGGAAGCCGGCTTGATCAGCACTTTGCCGGAGCCGAACTGGCACAGGACTTCGTGCGGAATCGTCGTTCCTTTCAGCGGTACGCGGATCAGTTTTTTCTTAGCGTCTTCAATCGCCTTGCGAATGGCGTCCGGAACTTCCTGCGCTTTCCCCATACCGGCGCCTACATGACCGTTGCGGTCGCCGACAACAACCAGGGCGCTGAAGCTCATGCGACGGCCACCCTTAACCGTTTTCGCGACGCGGTTAACGGCGACAACTTTTTCTTCCAGCTCTAATTTGCTAGGGTCGATACGCATTCCTTACCCTCCTTGTTGTTAGAATTGCAGGCCAGCTTCGCGAGCTGCTTCTGCCAGTGCTTTGATACGTCCATGATAAATGTAACCGCCACGGTCAAAGACCACTTCGGTCAGGCCTTTTTCCTTTGCGCGTTTTGCGATCAGTGTGCCGACTGCTGCAGCAGCTTCCACGTTTGCGCCGTTTTTCAGGCCCAGCTCTTTATCCAGCGAGGATGCGGCTGCCAGTGTGTGGCCGGCCACATCGTCAATCAGTTGAGCATAGATGTGCTTGGAAGAACGGAATACGTTCAGGCGCGGACGTGCGGCAGAACCTACGACGCGCTTGCGGATACGCAGATGACGTTTTTTCCGAGCTTTGTTTTTATCAGGTTTCGTAAACATTACGCGGCCTCCCTTCTCATGAAACTACGAAGCTTATTTACCCTTTTTGCCTTCTTTGCGGCGAACCACTTCATCGCTGTACTTGATCCCTTTGCCTTTGTACGGTTCAGGTTTGCGGATCGAGCGGATTTCGGCAGCAACCTGGCCTACGCGCTCCTTGTCGATGCCTTTTACCACCAGCGTGGTTTGGTTCGGTACTTCGATTTCGATCCCCTCTTCAGGAGTGATCTCTACCGGATGGGAGAAACCGAGAGAAAGCGTTACGCCCTTGCCGGACTTGGCGGCACGGTAACCGACACCCACCAGCTCCAGCGTACGGGAGAAGCCTTCGGATACGCCCGTTACCATGTTGGCGATCAGTGCACGCGTCGTACCGTGCAGGGAACGGTGCAGTTTGTTGTCGCTGGGACGTTCAACGATAACCTCGTTATCGCTGATGTTGATTTTCATATCCGGATGGAATTTACGAACAAGTGTACCCTTAGGGCCCTTTACCGTCAGCTCGGTACCGTTCAGAGTGAGGGTAACGCCTGCAGGGACCACGATCGGTTTTTTACCGACACGAGACATGTGGTGCACCTCCTGTGCTTTTCAATCTGTAATTACCAAACGTAAGCGAGAACCTCGCCGCCCACGTGTGCTTGGCGTGCTTGTTTGTCGGTCATCACGCCGGCAGACGTGGAGATCAGGGCAATGCCCAGACCGCCGAGAACTTTCGGGATCTCGGTGCTTTTCGCGTACACGCGCAGACCCGGTTTGGAGATACGCTTCAGACCGGTGATAACGCGCTCGTTGTTCGGGCCGTATTTCAGGAACACACGGATAATCCCTTGTTTGTTGTCTTCAACGAATTCCGCATCGCGAATGAAACCTTCTTCCTTCAGGATGCGAGCGATTTCCTTCTTGATGGTGGACGCCGGAATTTCCACTTTCTCGTGGCGAACCATGTTGGCATTGCGAATGCGGGTAAGCATATCTGCGATTGGATCAGTCATAACCATGAGAGAGAACCTCCTTCCCGTTTCAAATTACCAGCTTGCTTTTTTCACGCCAGGGATTTGGCCTTTATAAGCAAGTTCACGGAAGCAAATACGGCAGAGCTTGAATTTGCGCAACACGGAGTGAGGACGGCCGCAGCGCTCGCAGCGGGTGTAAGCGCGAACCGCAAATTTCGGTTTCCGTTGTTGCTTGACGATCATCGATTTCTTTGCCACATTCTTCCCTCCTTACGATGGGGTTTATTTACGGAATGGCATACCCATTTGAGTCAGCAGTTCACGTGCCTCTTCATCCGTTTTTGCGGAAGTGACGATGACGATGTCCATACCGCGAACCTTGTCGATCTTATCGTACTCGATCTCCGGGAAGATCAGTTGTTCCTTCAGACCGAGCGTGTAGTTGCCGCGACCGTCGAACGCTTTGGAAGAAACGCCGCGGAAGTCGCGCACGCGCGGAAGCGCAACGTTCATCAGTTTGTCGAGGAAGTGATACATGCGTTCGCCGCGCAGGGTTACTTTCGCGCCGATTGCCATGCCTTCACGCAGTTTGAAACCGGCGATGGATTTTTTCGCACGGGTTACGACCGGCTTTTGGCCAGCGATGGTTTGCAGATCTTCCACTGCGGAATCCAGCGCTTTGGCGTTGCCTACCGCTTCACCCACGCCCATGTTGATGATTACTTTTTCCACTTTCGGAACCTGCATGATGGAAGAGTAGTTAAACTTGCTCATCAGGCTAGGCACGATTTCTTTCAGGTATTTTTCTTTCAATCTTGCTGCCATCTAGGACATCCTCCTTTCCGATCTGACTACTTGTCGATAACTTCGCCAGATTTTTTCGCGTACCGAACTTTTTTACCGTTTTCCAGTACCTTGTAACCGATGCGAGTAGCTTTGCCGGTCTTCGGATCGATCAAGGATACGTTGGAAACGTGAATCGGTGCTTCTTGAGTTACAATGCCGCCTTGCGGATTGGTTTGAGACGGACGGGTGTGTTTTTTCACGAGGTTGATACCTTCAACCAGAACGCGCTCTTTCTTCGGATATGCAGCGAGAACGCGACCTTTTTTGCCTTTGTCTTTGCCCGCAATTACGATTACAGTGTCGCCTTTCTTTACGTGCATCGCTTGGTGCACCTCCTATCGAACAAACTACCTGAGTATTTCCGTTCAGATTAGATAACCTCTGGAGCCAGAGAGATGATCTTCATGAAATCTTTCTCGCGGAGTTCACGAGCCACCGGTCCAAAGATACGGGTACCGCGAGGAGATTTGTCTTCACGGATGATAACCGCTGCGTTTTCGTCAAAACGGATGTAGGAACCGTCCGGGCGGCGAACGCCACGTACGCTGCGTACCACAACCGCTTTTACTACTTGACCTTTCTTGACAACGCCGCCGGGTGTTGCGGATTTAACGGAGCACACGATTACGTCACCGATGTTCGCCGTTTTGCGACCGGAACCACCCAGAACCTTGATGCACATAAGTTCTTTTGCACCGGAGTTGTCAGCAACAGCCAATCTCGTCTGAGTTTGGATCATTTACTGTTCCTCCTTTCGGATGTGTTTACCCGAAAATCTAGCTTATACGATTACTGCCTCTTCGACGATGCGTACCAAGCGGAAGCGCTTGTCTTTGGACAGCGGACGAGTTTCCATGATTTCCACGATGTCGCCCACTTTTGCCGTGTTGTTCTCGTCGTGAGCCTTGAACTTCTTGGAGTACTTCACGCGCTTGCCGTACAGCGGGTGCTTTTTGTAGGTCTCAACCAAAACCACAATGGTTTTGTCCATTTTGTCGGAAACGACACGACCTACCATCGTTCTACGCATATTGCGTTGTGCGGTCATTGTTCCAACCTCCTTCCTTTAATTAGCCGATCCCCAATTCTCTTTGGCGCAGGATGGTTTTCGCACGTGCGATATCCTTACGTACTTGCTTGATGCGAGCCGTGTTTTCGAGTTGACCGGTAGCCAACTGGAAACGAAGGTTGAACAACTCTTCTTTCAAAGAGGCGATGTTTTGTTCGATCTCGGCAGTGGTCAAATTGCGGAACTCATTAGCCTTCATGTGCGTCACCACCCACTTCTTCACGCTTCACGAACTTGCACTTGATCGGCAGTTTGTGCATGGCCAAGCGCATAGCTTCGCGAGCGGTTTCTTCAGGTACGCCGGCAAGTTCGAACATGATCTTGCCAGGCTTCACTACCGCTACCCAGTGCTCAGGAGAACCTTTACCGGAACCCATCCGTACTTCCAGCGGCTTTTGCGTAACTGGCTTGTCAGGGAAGATTTTGATCCATACTTTACCGCCACGGCGGATGTAACGGGTCATCGCAATACGGGCAGCCTCGATTTGACGGTTGGTCACCCATGCCGGCTCCAGTGCTTGCAGACCGTATTCACCGAATGCAACAGTGGTGCCGCCTTTTGCGTTACCGTGCATTTTGCCACGATGTTGTTTGCGGTGTTTCACGCGTTTCGGCATCAACATGATTACTTGCCTCCTTCCTCAGTAGCGACGTTCTTTTTCGTCGGAAGGACTTCTCCGCGGTAGATCCACACTTTTACGCCGATACGACCATAGGTGGTGTGAGCTTCAGCCGTGCCGTAGTCGATGTCAGCGCGCAGCGTGTGAAGCGGAACCGTACCTTCGCTGTAACCTTCGGAACGTGCGATGTCAGCACCGCCGAGACGACCGCTGACCAGTGTTTTGATCCCTTTCGCGCCTGCACGCATGGTACGGGAGATGGCTTGCTTTTGCGCACGACGGAAAGAAATGCGGTTTTCCAGTTGACGAGCGATATTTTCAGCTACCAGGGTAGCATCCAGATCCGGTTTTTTCACTTCGTTGATGTTGATGTGAACGCGCTTGCCGGTCAGCTCCGTCAGCGATTTGCGCAGAACCTCAACTTCCGCACCGCCCTTACCGATTACCATACCAGGCTTAGCGGTGTGAATCGTTACGTTCACGCGGTTCGCTGCGCGTTCGATTTCAATGGTGGATACAGCAGCATCTTTCAGACGCCCTTTGATGAATTTGCGGATTTTCAGGTCTTCGTGCAAGAGCGTAGCGAAGTCCTTGTCAGCGTACCATTTGGACTCCCAGTCGCGGATAATGCCAATGCGAAGACCAACCGGGCTTACCTTTTGACCCACACGTAATCCCTCCTTATTTCTCGTTTAATACCACGGTGATGTGGCTGGTGCGTTTATGGATGCGGCTAGCGCGACCCATAGCGCGCGGACGGAAACGCTTCAGCGTCGGACCTTGGTCGACGAAGATTTTGCTCACCACGAGGTTGTTCGGATCCATCTCGTAGTTGTGCTCAGCGTTAGCGATAGCCGATTTCAGGAGTTTCTCAACAACGGGAGAAGCCGCTTTCGGCGTGTGCTTCAGGATCGCCAGCGCTTCACCCACCTGCTTGCCTCGAATCAAGTCAACCACCAGGCGAACTTTACGAGGAGCGATGCGAATATAGCGAGCAACTGCTTTAGCTTCCATCTTTGTACCTCCTCTCTGTCAAGAGAAAATTAGCGCTTCTTGGATTTCTTGTCGTTGTCGACGTGACCCTTGAAGGTACGAGTTGGTGCAAATTCACCCAGTTTATGACCAACCATGTCTTCCGTTACGTATACCGGTACATGCTTGCGGCCATCGTACACGGCAAACGTGTGTCCGACGAATTCCGGGAAGATGGTCGAACGGCGAGACCAGGTTTTAATCACGCGCTTCTCGTTTTTTTCGTTCAGCTCAACAACTTTTTTCATCAAGTGGTCATCCACGAAAGGACCTTTCTTCAAGCTGCGTCCCATAAGTGAACCTCCCTTCGCCAAAGGCGTTCGGTTAATTGTCTAAAGCCGTCCTTACTTCTTGCGGCGGCGAATAATGTACTGATCGGATTTGTTTTTCTTCTTGCGGGTTTTGAGACCCAGAGTAGGTTTACCCCAAGGCGTAACAGGCGCTTTGCGACCGATCGGAGCGCGGCCTTCACCACCACCGTGCGGGTGATCGTTCGGGTTCATTACGCTACCGCGAACAGTCGGACGGATACCCAGCCAGCGGGAACGACCTGCTTTACCGATGTTGATCAGCTCGTGGTCGAGGTTGCCGACTTGACCGATGGTTGCGCGGCAGTTGTTGTGAATGCGGCGAGTCTCACCGGAAGAGAGACGTACGATGACGAAATCGCCGTCACGGCCGAGCAGTTGAGCGGATGCGCCGGCTGCGCGAACCAGTTGGCCGCCTTTGCCAGGTTTCAGCTCGATGTTGTGGATCGTCGTACCAACCGGGATGTTTTCCAGCGGCAGAGCGTTACCGATTTTGATGTCGGCATTCGGACCGGAGATGATCTCGTCGCCTACTTTCAGACCCAGCGGCGCGATGATGTAGCGCTTTTCGCCGTCCACGTAGTTGATCAGCGCGATGTTGGCGGAACGGTTCGGGTCGTACTCGATGGAAGCTACGCGGCCTACGATGCCGTCTTTGTTGCGTTTGAAGTCGATGATGCGATATTTGCGTTTATGACCGCCACCTTGATGACGAACGGTGATTTTCCCTTGGTTGTTGCGGCCTGCTTTTTTGGTCAGGGGCGCCAACAGGGATTTTTCAGGAGTCGACTTGGTGATCTCCTCGAAAGTAGAAACCGTCATTTGGCGACGACCAGGAGAAGTCGGTTTAAACTTTTTGATACCCATGTAAATTCCCTCCTTTTCTGTAGCCGTCGGGGTTATACACCTTCGTAGAACGTCAGCTCTTTGCTGTCTTCAGTCAGCTTAACGATCGCCTTTTTCCACTCGGAGGTGTAACCGGAGTATTTGCCGTAGCGCTTCGGTTTCGCAGGAACACGCATGGTGTTGACTGCCGCAACTTTCACGCCGAACACTTTCTCAACCGCTTGCTTGATCTCGGTTTTGTTCGCTTTGAGAGGTACTTCAAACACGTACTTCTTCTCTGCCATCATGTCAGTGGTGCGCTCCGTAATGACAGGGCGCTTGATGATGTCGTGAAGGCTCTTCATTAGGCGAGCACCTCCTCTACTTTCGCAACCGCATCTTTCGTTACGATTACTTTGTCGTGCGCCACCAGGTCGAGAACGTTAATGCCAGCAGCATCTACGAACTTCGCACCCGGGATGTTGCGGGAAGAGAGCGCTACGTTTTGATCGAATTCGGACGTTACGATCAGAACTTTGCGATCTACTTTCAGGTTGTTCAGGACAGCCTTCATATCCTTGGTTTTCGGAGCCGGGATATTCAGCGCGTCCAGAACCAGCAGTTCGTTGTTTTGCACTTTCGCGGACAGCGCGGATTTCAGCGCCAGACGACGAACTTTGCGGTTCAGTTTGTATCCGTATTTACGCGGAGTCGGACCAAATACGACACCGCCGCCTTTCCATTGCGGAGCGCGAATGGAACCTTGGCGGGCACGACCCGTACCTTTTTGGCGCCACGGTTTGCGGCCACCACCACTTACTTCAGAACGGTTCTTTACATCGTGAGTGCCCTGGCGTTGGGAAGCTTGCTGCATCACGATTGCGTCGAAGAGCACAGCGTTGTTGGGTTCGATGCCGAATACGCTGTCAGCCAGCTCGATTTCGCCCACTTGAGAACCGGCTTGGTTGTAAAGAGCTACTTTTGGCATGTCAGTTCCTCCTTTCCTTACTTGTTCTTCTTGACTGCCGTGGATACTACAACGTAGCTGTTTTTCGGGCCAGGCACGGAGCCTTTTACCAGAATCAGGTTGCGATCCGCATCTACCTTGATGATCTCCAGGTTTTGGATGGTTACGTTGTCGCCACCCATTTGACCCGGCAGGGTTTGACCCTTGAATACGCGGTTCGGAGCGATCGCACCGAGAGAACCAGGTCCACGATGGTAACGGGAACCGTGAGCCATCGGACCGCGGGCTTGGTTGTGGCGCTTGATGGCACCTTGGAAACCTTTCCCCTTGGTTACTCCGGCAACGTCTACGAATTCTCCTTCGGCAAAAATGTCAGCTTTCAGTTCTTGACCAACCTCGTAATCTGCGAGGTTTACTCCGCGAATTTCGCGAATGAAGCGCTTAGGTGCAGTGTTTGCTTTCGCTGCGTGTCCTTTTTCCGGTTTGTTTGCACGCTGTTCTTTCTTGTCTTCGAAGCCGAGTTGGATCGCTTCATAGCCATCGTTCTCTTGATCCTTCTTTTGCAGAACGACGCAAGGACCAGCTTCGATAACCGTAACAGCGATGGCTGCTCCGTTCGGACTAAAAACTTGCGTCATGCCAAGTTTTTTCCCTAAGATTCCTTTGGTCATGTGTGCCACCTCCTGTACTTATCTCCAAAAAACATTCGTGTTGTATCAAGTCCCTGCCGATGCGCAGGGGTGCCGTTTACGGGGTTTGAAGACTTGGTATATCGCGTTCGTTAAGACAACGCCCGCGCGTGTATCACTTTTACAAGTTTACAGTTTGATCTCGATGTCCACACCGGACGGCAGATCCAGACGCATCAGAGCGTCAACCGTTTGCGGCGTCGGGTTCAAAATGTCGATCAAACGCTTGTGCGTACGCATTTCGAACTGTTCACGAGAGTCTTTGTACTTGTGAACAGCGCGGAGAATCGTGTAAACCGCTTTTTCCGTCGGAAGCGGAATCGGACCGGATACGCTGGCACCGGAACGCTTCGCGGTGTCTACGATTTTCTCAGCAGACTGATCGAGGATTTTGTGATCGTACGCCTTTAAACGAATACGAATCTTTTGTTTTGCCATTTTAGTCCCTCCTTTTTCGCCCATTTTATAAACGGACATTTCTCCGTGGAAATATCCTGCACCCCGGTCATGGCAAAGGGGCCGGGTGTGTCAGCAACCTCCCACATCATCGCAAGTCCATGACCAACATTCAATATTGTACTAAAATGCACTGGGCAACGCAAGTTTTTTCTTGCCGCACAAGGGATTTTCCTGCTTTCCTCCGTCCCGCTGCCCACCTGCGCGCCGGTGCGTTCTCGTACAACATGAGCCCGGAGATCGACTCACTTTGACCATCTTACCCAATTTCCCCGTGTGAACGCAAGCGGGATCGGCTGGCAATGGAATCCGGCATGTTCCGCCCTATATATAATAGAGGAAACGCGCTATACTGAAGAAGGTACGCGCTTGTGTGTACCTGCCATCCGAAAAGCGGCACGCGAAGGAGGTTACCCGATGTCCCAACCCCTGGAGACACCCTATGAATTGATCGGCGGAGCGGAAACGCTGGCCCGCCTGGTGGATACGTTTTACGACCTGGTCAAGGAGCATCCCGATCTGGCTCCCCTGTTTCCGGAAGACTTTACCGAGGTCAAGGAACGGCAGTATCTGTTCCTGACCCAGTTTCTCGGCGGCCCGACGCTGTACAGCGACCGATACGGCCATCCGATGCTGCGTGCCCGCCACATGCGCTTTCCCGTTACGCCGAAGCGGGCGGAGGCGTGGCTCGCCTGCATGAGCGAAGCGATGGACCGCACCGGCCTGGAAGGAGACGTGCGCCGGCACATATTCGAACGCCTCAGACTGACGGCGTACCATATGGTCAATCAATGGGAATCGGACGAAGAAAAAGCGTAGGAGCTGCTCCTGCGCTTTTGTCGTCATATCCGGTTCAGGTTTGTTTGTTCGCCGCCCCCCAGAGCTGCCGCTTCGACACCTGCCGGGAGCCGAGATAGACCCCTGTCACGATCATCACCAAGGCGAACAGATGCAGCAGTTGAAGCTGCTCGTTCAAAAACAGCGCAGCAAAAAAGAGGCTGGCAAGCGGCATGCCGTTGAGAAAGACCGCCGTGCGGCTGGCCCCCAGGTGACGGATGCCGTAATTCCACCCCACCGATCCGAGAGCCGTGGCCAGACAGCCGGACACCAGAATCACCAGCCATTGAAACGGTGTGACTTCCAGTGACACATAGTAGCTGATCGACTCCGCATAGAGGGCTGCCCCCCAGAGAAAGACGACACCAAACATCTGCGAGACGGCGGTCACCAGCAGCACCGGTACCCCGCGCGTCGTCAGCTTGCGGATCAGCAGACCTCCCGTGACGTACATGAGCATGGAGGCAAACATGATGACATCTCCCCAACCGTTTACGGCAATCGCCCCATGCTGGGTCAACACGACGACCAGAACGCCGCTGAACCCGACTGCGATTCCCACCGCTTTTCGCCAGGACATCGCTTCCCCGAGAAACACCATCGCCAGCAGCGCCGTGGCCAGCGGATTCAACCCCAGAATCAGCGAAGCATTGCCGGCGGACGTATACTGCACACCAGCGGCAAGCGTAATCTGGTGCAGGGCGATCGAACTTGCGCCCACTCCGGCGAGCAGCAGCCAGTCGATCGCGTTCAGCTTCAATTGGCGACTGTAGGTCCACAGAATCGGGCTCAGGCAGACGCCCGCCACCGTCATCCGGATCGCTGCCACGTACAGGGGTGGAAACGTCGTCAAATACTTCACCATTACCACATTCAGCCCCCATAACGTGACGACACCGGCCAGTATGAGGTACAACCAGCGTTCATTTCTTCCCATCCCATGCCCTTCTTCCCCTTGAGGTTGCTTCTGATTTCCTCATTGTAGCACAGGCAGACCGCACGATTTATTCGATGTTTTGATCGATGCGATGCAAAAGAGACATCAACTGTCAAATACAAAAAACCCGACAGCCAACACTGTCGGGTTTGATCGTGATGCGATTACTCGATGATGGCGGATACTACGCCAGCACCAACGGTACGGCCACCTTCGCGGATAGCGAAGCGAGTACCTTGCTCCATCGCAACCGGTGCGATCAGTTCAACGGTGAACTCGGTGTTGTCGCCCGGCATTACCATTTCAACGCCTTCCGGCAGTTGGATGATACCGGTAACGTCAGTGGTGCGGAAGTAGAATTGCGGACGGTAGTTGGAGAAGAACGGAGTGTGACGGCCGCCCTCTTCTTTGGACAGAACGTATACTTCCGCTTTGAATTTGGTGTGCGGAGTAACGGAACCCGGCTTAGCCAGAACTTGGCCGCGCTCGATGTCTTTACGCTCAACACCGCGCAGCAGGGCACCGATGTTGTCACCCGCTTCAGCTTGATCCAGCAGCTTGCGGAACATTTCCACGCCAGTTACGGTAGTGGATTTGGTTTCTTCAGCCAGACCCACGATTTCTACTTGGTCACCCACTTTAACAGTACCGCGCTCTACGCGACCGGTAGCAACGGTACCACGACCGGTAATGGTGAATACGTCCTCTACCGGCATCAGGAACGGTTTGTCGGTAGCGCGTTCCGGAGTCGGGATGTAGTTGTCAACTGCATCCATCAGTTCGAGGATTTTCTTAGCCCATTCGCCAGTCGGGTTGTCCAGAGCTTCTTTCGCGGAACCTTTGATAACCGGAATTTCGTCGCCCGGGAACTCGTATTGGGAGAGCAGGTCGCGAATTTCCATTTCAACCAGTTCCAGCAGCTCTTCGTCGTCAACCATGTCGCATTTGTTCATGAATACGACGATGTACGGAACGCCTACTTGGCGGGACAGCAGGATGTGCTCGCGAGTTTGCGGCATCGGACCGTCAGCAGCGGACACAACCAGGATTGCGCCGTCCATTTGAGCGGCACCGGTAATCATGTTTTTCACGTAGTCGGCGTGGCCCGGGCAGTCAACGTGAGCATAGTGACGGTTTTCCGTTTCATACTCAACGTGAGCGGTGTTGATGGTGATACCGCGCTCTTTTTCTTCCGGAGCAGCGTCGATGCTGTCGTACGCCATCGCTTTGGCTTTACCTTGTTGAGCCAGAACGGTGGTGATGGCAGCAGTCAGCGTGGTTTTACCGTGGTCAACGTGACCGATCGTACCAATGTTAACGTGCGGTTTCGTACGTTCGAACTTTTCTTTTGCCATGAGAGTTGAAGCCTCCTTAAATGATAAGGGTTTTATAGGGTGAAGAAAGGTTTACCCTATCAACGGATGTCCCCTCAATATTGTAAACCTTTCTCGTTTCAAGATAAAGTCAGTCCAGCCGATTATTCACCTTTGGACTTCTTGATGATTTCATCGGCAATGAACTTCGGTACTTCTTCGTAGTGGTCGATCACCATGGAGTAAGTACCGCGGCCTTGCGTACGGGAACGCAGTACGGTGGAGTAGCCGAACATCTCGGACAGCGGCACCATGGCGCGGATGACTTGCGCGTTTGCGCGAGCTTCCATACCTTCGATGCGGCCGCGGCGGGAGTTCAGGTCACCCATTACGTCACCCATGTACTCTTCCGGTACGGTTACTTCCACTTTCATGATCGGCTCCAGCAGAACCGCGTTACATTTCTTCGCCGCTTCTTTCAGCGCGAGAGAACCAGCCACTTTGAACGCCATCTCGGAGGAGTCGACGTCGTGGTAGCTACCGTCAAACAGCGTCGCTTTGATATCGACGAGCGGGAAGCCGGCGAGAACACCGTTTTTCATCGCTTCTTCGATACCTGCTTGTACCGCCGGAATGTATTCCTTCGGCACTACGCCACCGACGATCTTGTTCTCGAATTCGAAGCCTTTGCCCGGCTCGAGCGGAGAGAATTCCACCCAAACGTGACCGTATTGACCGCGGCCACCGGACTGGCGAACGAATTTCCCTTCCACCTTCGCGGTACCGCGGAAGGTTTCGCGGTAAGCAACCTGAGGTGCACCTACGTTCGCATCCACTTTGAATTCGCGCTTCAGGCGGTCGACGATGATCTCCAGGTGGAGCTCACCCATACCGGAAATAATCGTTTGACCGGTTTCTTCGTTTGTATAGGTTTTGAAGGTCGGGTCTTCCTCGGCCAGTTTGGCGAGGGCCATACCCATTTTGTCTTGGTCTGCCTTGGACTTCGGCTCGATCGCAACGGAGATAACCGGCTCTGGGAAGGTCATGGACTCCAGGATAACCGGTGCCTTTTCGTCGCAGAGCGTGTCGCCGGTCGTCGTGTCTTTCAGACCAACGGCAGCGGCGATATCACCGGAGTAAACCTGAGAGATTTCCTCGCGGTGGTTTGCGTGCATCTGCAGGATGCGGCCGATGCGCTCGCGCTTGCCCTTGGTGGAGTTGAGCACGTAGGAACCGGAGTTCAGCACACCGGAGTACACGCGGAAGAAGGTCAGTTTACCCACGTACGGGTCGGTCATGATCTTGAACGCCAGAGCGGCGAACGGACCATTGTCGTCAGCCGGACGGGTCACTTCTTCATTGGAATCGGGCAGAACGCCTTTGATCGCCGGGATATCAACCGGAGACGGCAGGTAGGCTACTACCGCGTCCAGCATCGGCTGAACCCCTTTGTTGCGGTAGGAAGAACCGCACAGCACCGGAGTGATTTTGCACTCGATGGTGCCTTTGCGCAGAGCCGCACGAATTTCGTCGTTGGTCAGCTCTTCGCCTTCCAGGTATTTCATCATCAGCTCTTCGTCTTGTTCCGCAGCCGCTTCGACCAGTTGCAGACGCAGCTCTTCGCACTTGTCTTTCAGTTCGGCCGGGATTTCGGTAGCGTCAGAGGTTTTGCCCAGGTCGTCGGTGTAGATGATCGCTTTCATCTCGATCAGGTCTACCATGCCGACAAACTTGTCCTCTGCGCCGATCGGGTATTGAATCGGTACGGGATTCGCACCGAGGCGCGTACGGATTTGCTCGACGCACATGTCGAAGTTGGCGCCAATGATGTCCATTTTGTTGACGTAGCAGATACGCGGTACGCCGTAGCGGTCAGCTTGACGCCATACGGTTTCGGTCTGCGGCTCAACGCCACCCTTTGCGTCAAAGACGGTAACGGCACCGTCGAGTACGCGCAGGGAGCGCTCAACTTCAACAGTGAAGTCTACGTGGCCAGGCGTATCGATGATGTTGATTCGATGGCCTTTCCATTGAGCAGTGGTAGCAGCCGAAGTGATGGTGATACCGCGCTCTTGCTCTTGTTCCATCCAGTCCATGGTGGCAGCGCCTTCGTGCACTTCACCAATCTTGTGAACGCGACCGGTGTAGAACAGAATACGCTCGGTAGTGGTCGTCTTACCGGCATCGATGTGAGCCATGATACCGATGTTTCGCGTATTCGGCAGAGAGAACTCGCGAGCCATGTGGTATGCTCCTTCCATACTCGAGTGTGAGAATATACGGGTATCCAAAGCGGACACCCGCTTTGGATACTACCAGCGATAGTGTGCAAACGCTTTGTTTGCTTCAGCCATCTTGTGCGTGTCCTCACGCTTTTTCACTGCTGCACCAGTGTTGTTAGCCGCGTCGATGATTTCCGCCGCGAGACGCTGCTCCATGGTTTTCTCACCACGGGTACGCGCGTAGTTTACCAGCCAGCGCAGACCGAGTGTGGTACGGCGCTCCGGCTTCACCTCAACCGGTACTTGGTAGTTGGCACCGCCGACACGGCGAGCTTTCACTTCCAGTACGGGCATGATGTTTTTCAGCGCTTCTTCGAATACTTCCATCGGGTTGCGGCCGGTACGCTCCTCAACAATCTTGAATGCATTGTACAGGATGTTTTGCGCAACACCGCGCTTGCCGTCGTACATCAGCTTGTTGATCAGTCGGGTAACCAGCTTGCTGTTGTAGATCGGATCAGGCAGCACGTCACGACGGGCTACAGGACCTTTACGAGGCATCGTATTCCCTCCTTCTGTTTTATATTTTTCTCACGCCGTTTCACGTAGGCGATGGTTGTTATTTTTTCGCTGCAGCTTGGCCCGGTTTCGGACGTTTGGTACCGTATTTGGAACGACCTTGCTTGCGGTTGTTCACACCGGCAGTGTCAAGCGCACCGCGGACGATGTGGTAACGAACCCCCGGCAGGTCTTTTACACGGCCGCCGCGAACCAGCACAACGCTGTGTTCTTGCAGGTTGTGGCCAATACCACCAATGTAAGCTGTAACCTCAATACCGTTGGTCAAACGCACACGAGCGTATTTACGCAGCGCGGAGTTTGGCTTTTTCGGAGTCATGGTACCCACACGAGTGCAGACACCGCGTTTTTGAGGAGAGCTTTGGTTGGTTTGGGTTTTCTTGAAGCTGTTGTACCCCTTTTGCAGAGCAGGGGACTTCGACTTCACAACCTTGTCCTTGCGACCTTTGCGCACCAATTGGTTCATTGTAGGCATGGATGTTACCTCCCTTCTTATTACCCAATCTCAAGACCACAGATCCAGGTGAGTCATTTTTGGGTCAAATAGAAAGTCTTTGCAAGCAACCCGTAGGGATCGCCAACAAAAACATCGTTAACCACTTTTCTTGATCGCGGCAGTCGCCGCTCCCACCTCGATTCCGCACGCTTTGCCCAAACGGCGCATGGAATCGACGTAGATGACTGGCACACCCTTCTCTTTGCAAAGGAGCTCGACCTTTTGGGTCAGTCGGCGATCGGCGTCCGTGGCGATAAAGACCGTGTCCGCCTGCTGGTGTTCCACGGCTTTCATCGTCTGCTTGATGCCGATTGTCAGCTCCTTGGCCCGCTCTACTTTTTCATAAGACATGATGATCATATCCTCCAAAGTACAGATGTCAGGCACACTTGAATATAATATCAGTTGGGTGCTTGAATGTCAACGCCTGCGACCCTTAATTTTTTATGCAAGACAAGGTGCCCCTCCCGAGCGGAAGGGCACCTTGTTTGTATCACGGTCTATTCTACCGAAACAGCTTCGAGCTGTTCCTGGCCTCCGTTCGCCTGCGCTTCGTGTTCGGCGCGGCTCATCACCTTGATGTTGCGGTAGCGCGACATGCCGGTACCGGCCGGAACCAGTTTCCCGATAATGACGTTTTCCTTCAGGCCGAGCAGGCGGTCCACCTTGCCCTTGATCGCGGCGTCAGTGAGGACGCGCGTCGTTTCCTGGAAGGATGCGGCCGACAGGAAGGAGTCGGTTTCGAGCGACGCCTTGGTAATCCCCAAGAGGACCGGACGACCCACGGCAGGCGTTTTGCCTTCCATGAGCACCTTGGCGTTTGCCTGCTCGAACTCGTGCACTTCCACGTAGGAACCCGGCAGCAGGTCGGTGTCGCCGCTGTCGATGACGCGCAGCTTGCGCAGCATCTGACGGATCATGACCTCGACGTGCTTGTCGTTAATTTCTACCCCCTGCATCCGGTACACTTTTTGCACCTCTTGCAGGATGTAGTTGGACACACCGCGCTGGCCGCGTACTTTCAGCATTTCTTTCGGGTCGACGGAGCCTTCGGTGAGCTCGTCGCCGGCACTCAGCTTGGTGCCCACGGACACCTTAATGCGGGAGCCGTACGGCACGGCGTACACCTTGTTTTCTGCCTCGCCGCGCACCTCGATTTCGCGACGGTCTTTGCCTTCGCGGATGTCGATCACTTCCCCGTCGATCTCGGAGATGACCGCCTGCCCTTTCGGATTGCGGGCTTCGAACAGCTCCTGAATCCGCGGCAAACCTTGGGTAATGTCGTCACCCGCAACCCCGCCGGTGTGGAACGTCCGCATCGTCAACTGGGTACCCGGTTCACCGATGGACTGAGCGGCGATGATGCCGACCGCTTCGCCGATCTCCACTTCGGCCCCGGTCGCCAGGTTGCGGCCGTAGCAGCGTTTGCAGACGCCGTGGCTGGTACGGCAGGACAGCACGCTGCGGATGTACACCTCGGTGATGCCGGCTTTTTCGATCTTGTCGGCGATCTCCTCGGTGATCTCCTGATTGCGGCCGACGATGATCTCGCCGGTCTCCGGATGGCGCAGGGTCTCGAAGCAGGTGCGGCCGATGATGCGGTCAGCCAGCTTCTCGATTTCTTCCTTGCCGTCCTTGATCGCGGAGACGCGGATGCCCTTGTCGGTGCCGCAATCCTCTTCGCGGACGATCACGTCCTGCGCCACGTCGACGAGACGGCGGGTCAGGTAACCCGAGTCAGCCGTCCGCAGCGCCGTGTCGGCGAGACCTTTCCGCGCGCCGTGCGTGGAGATGAAGTACTCCAATACGGTCAGACCTTCGCGGAAGTTGGACTTGATCGGCAGCTCGATAATCCGGCCGGACGGGTTGGCCATGAGACCGCGCATCCCGGCCAACTGCGTAATCTGCGACACGTTACCGCGGGCACCGGAGTTGGCCATCATGAAGATCGCGTTGAATTTGTCCATGGACTTCATCAGGACGTCGGTCACTTCATCCTTGGCCTTGGACCAGATGGAGATGACCCGGTCGTAGCGCTCGTCCTCGGTAATCAGACCGCGGCGGTACTGCGTCATGACGGTTTGTACCTTTTTGTCTGCTTCTTCCAGGATCTCTTTCTTTTTCTCCGGCACGACGATGTCGGCGACGGCGATGGTGATCCCGGCCTTGGTCGAGTACATGAAGCCCAGTTCCTTGATCTTGTCGAGGATCTTGGACGTTTCCGTCGTTCCGAAGCGGCGGAAGCACTCGGAGATGATCGTTCCAAGGAAGCCTTTTTTCACGGCTCCCTGGTCCGGCAGCTTCTTGATAAACTCTTTCACGTTCGTGCCTTTTTCAAAGATAAAGTACTCGTTCGGCACGCCTTTTTGCAGGTTGGCCTTGGTCGGCACATTGATGTACGGCAGTTCCGGCGGGAAGATCTCGTTGAAGATCAGTTTCCCGACGGTCGTGACCAAGAGCGCGTTCTTCTGCTCTTCGGTGAAGCTGGTTTTGTTCAGGCTCTTGGTCGGCAGCGCGATGCGCGTATGCAGGCTGATGTAGCCGTGCTGGTACGCGGCGATCGCGTCATGAGGATCGCGGTATACCGTACCTTCGCCCTTGTCGCCCTCGCGCTCCAGGGTCAGATAGTACGACCCCAGCACCATGTCCTGGGACGGCGTAACGACCGGTTTTCCGTCTTTCGGGTTCAGGATGTTTTGCGCCGCCAGCATGAGGATGCGGGCTTCCGCCTGCGCCTCTGCGGAGAGCGGCACGTGCACGGCCATCTGGTCGCCGTCGAAGTCGGCGTTGTACGCCGTACATACGAGCGGGTGCAGACGGATCGCGCGGCCTTCCACCAGGACCGGTTCGAACGCCTGGATACCGAGACGGTGCAGGGTGGGGGCGCGGTTCAGGAGCACCGGGTGTTCGCGGATGACGTCTTCGAGAACGTCCCACACCTCAGGCTGCACGCGTTCCACCTTGCGCTTGGCGCTCTTGATGTTGTGAGCGAGGCCCTTGGCCACCAGCTCCTTCATCACGAACGGCTTGAACAGTTCCAGCGCCATTTCCTTCGGCAGACCGCACTGGTACATCTTCAGGTTCGGACCGACGACGATTACGGAACGGCCGGAGTAGTCCACGCGCTTACCCAGCAGGTTCTGGCGGAAACGGCCCTGCTTCCCTTTCAGCATGTGGCTGAGGGATTTCAGCGGACGGTTGCCCGGACCGGTCACCGGACGGCCGCGGCGGCCGTTGTCGATGAGCGCGTCCACCGCTTCCTGCAGCATGCGCTTCTCGTTTTGCACGATGATGTCTGGAGCGCCCAATTCCAGGAGGCGCTTCAGACGGTTGTTGCGGTTGATCACGCGGCGGTACAGGTCGTTCAGGTCGGAGGTGGCGAAACGACCCCCGTCCAACTGAACCATCGGACGCAGCTCCGGCGGAATGACCGGCAGCACGTCCAGCACCATCCACTCCGGACGGTTGCCGGAGTTGCGGAACGCCTCCAGCACTTCGAGGCGCTTGATCGCGCGGTTTCGGCGCTGACCCTGTGCCGTCTTCAGTTCTTCCTTCAGCGCTTCCACTTCTTTGTCCAGGTCGATTTCCTGGAGCAGGCGCTTGATCGCTTCCGCCCCCATCATCGCCTGGAAGGAGTAGCCGTATTTTTCCCGGTAGTTGCGGTATTCCTTTTCGGACAGCAGTTGTTTTTTGTCCAGCGGCGTATCGCCCGGATCGGTTACCACGTAGGATGCAAAGTAGATAACTTCCTCCAGGGAGCGCGGCGACATGTCGAGCACGAGGCCCATGCGGCTCGGGATCCCTTTGAAGTACCAGATGTGAGAGACGGGTGCAGCCAGTTCGATGTGCCCCATCCGCTCACGACGAACCTTGGCGCGGGTCACTTCCACGCCGCAGCGGTCGCACACGACGCCTTTGTAGCGAACGCGCTTGTACTTGCCGCAGTGGCACTCCCAGTCCTTGGTCGGACCGAAAATGCGCTCACAGAACAAACCGTCCTTTTCCGGCTTCAATGTGCGGTAGTTGATCGTCTCCGGCTTTTTCACTTCCCCGTACGACCAGGAACGAATCTTGTCCGGGGAAGCCAAGCCGATCTTCATGTATTCGAAGTTGTTCACGTCTATCACAGGGCGTTACCTCCCTTTGTACCGGAATCTTACTCTTCGTCCAAGCTTCCAGCTTCAAGCACGAGGTTCAGCTTTTCACCGGTGCCCTCGTCCTCTTCTTCCATTTCGCGCATTTCAATTTCCTGCTCGTCTTCGGACAGGATCTTCACGTCCATACCCAAGCTTTGCAGTTCCTTGATGAGAACCTTGAAGGACTCAGGAACACCCGGCTCCGGTACGTTTTCGCCTTTGACGATCGCTTCGTACGTCTTCACGCGGCCCACGACGTCGTCGGACTTGACGGTAAGGATTTCCTGCAGGGTGTAAGCAGCGCCGTACGCTTCCAGCGCCCACACCTCCATCTCCCCGAAACGCTGGCCGCCAAACTGGGCTTTCCCACCCAGCGGCTGCTGCGTGACGAGGGAGTACGGACCGGTGGAACGGGCGTGAATCTTGTCGTCGACCAGGTGCGCCAGCTTCAGCATGTACACGCAGCCAACCGTGACGCGGCGGTCAAACGGTTCGCCCGTGCGGCCGTCGTACAGGATGGTTTTCCCGTCGCGGTCCAATCCGGCTTCTTCCAGGGTCTGGAACACGTCTTCCTGACGCGCTCCGTCGAATACCGGCGTCGCCACGTGGATGCCCAGCATCTTGGCTGCCATCCCCAAGTGGGTCTCCAGCACCTGACCGATGTTCATCCGGGACGGTACGCCCAGCGGGTTGAGCACGATCTCGACCGGCGAGCCATCCGGCAGGAACGGCATGTCTTCCTCCGGCATGATGCGGGCGATAACCCCTTTGTTACCGTGGCGGCCCGCCATCTTGTCGCCCACGGAGATTTTCCGTTTTTGCGCGATGTAGACGCGCACCAGTTGGTTGACGCCCGGCGGCAGTTCGTCGCCGTTTTCGCGCGTAAACACCTTGACGTCGACGACGATACCGGAACCGCCGTGCGGCACGCGCAGGGAGGTGTCGCGCACTTCACGCGCCTTTTCCCCGAAGATGGCGTGCAGCAGGCGCTCTTCCGCGGTCAGCTCGGTAACCCCTTTCGGCGTCACTTTCCCGACCAGAATGTCGCCGTCCTGAATTTCCGCACCGACGCGCACGATACCGCGCTCGTCCAGGTTTTTCAACGCGTCTTCACCCACGTTCGGGATGTCGCGCGTGATTTCTTCCGGACCCAGCTTGGTGTCGCGGGCTTCGGACTCGTATTCCTCGATATGGATAGACGTATAGACGTCGTCTTTTACCAGTTTTTCGCTCAGAAGGATGGCGTCCTCGTAGTTGTACCCTTCCCAGGTCATGAACGCAACGATGACGTTGCGGCCCAGCGCCAGTTCGCCTTTTTCCGTGGACGGACCGTCAGCGATGATGTCGCCCTTCTCCACCCAGTCGCCTTTTCTCACGATCGGGCGCTGGTTGATGCAGGTGCCCTGGTTGGAACGGATAAACTTGTGCAGCTTGTATTTGTCGAGGTCGCCCGCCACCTTCTTGCCGTCGATCTCCTTGTAGCGGCGCACCCAAATCTCGCGGGCGGTCACGCGCTCCACCTGGCCGTCGTGCTTCGCCACGATCGCCACGCCGGAGTCCTGTGCCGCCTTGTGCTCCATCCCGGTGCCGACAAACGGCGCCTGCGGCACGAGCAGCGGAACGGCCTGCCGCTGCATGTTGGAACCCATCAGCGCGCGGTTGGCGTCGTCGTTTTCCAGGAACGGAATCAGCGCCGTCGCCACCGATACGACCTGCTTCGGCGATACGTCCATGAAGTCAACCTTGTCGCGCGGCACGCTCAGGATCTCGCCCTTGCGCCGACAGATGACCATCTCGTTGATGAAGCGGCCTTCCTCGTCAAGCGGCTGGTTGGCCTGCGCCACGTTGTACACGTCCTCTTCGTCCGCCGTCAGGTAGACGATTTCGTCCAGCACGCGGCCCGTCTCCGGGTCCACTTTGCGGCGCGGCGTTTCGATGAAGCCATAGTCGTTGATGCGGGCGTAAGTGGAGAGCGAGTTGATCAAACCGATGTTCGGACCCTCCGGCGTCTCAATCGGGCACATCCGGCCGTAGTGGGAGTGGTGAACGTCGCGCACTTCGAAACCGGCCCGTTCGCGGGTCAGACCACCGGGACCGAGCGCGGACAGACGGCGCTTGTGCGTCAGCTCCGCCAGCGGGTTGGTCTGGTCCATGAACTGGGAGAGCTGGGAGCTGCCGAAGAACTCCTTGATGGCGGCGATCACCGGACGAATGTTGATCAGGGCCTGCGGCGTGATCTGGTTCTGATCCTGGATCGACATGCGTTCGCGGACCACGCGCTCCATCCGGGACAGACCGATGCGGAACTGGTTCTGCAGCAGTTCGCCCACGGAGCGGAGACGGCGGTTGCCCAGGTGGTCGATGTCGTCGGTCGAACCCACGCCGTGCAGCAGGTTGATAAAGTAGTTGATCGCAGCCACGATGTCGGCCGGCGTAATGTGCTTGATGGATTTGTCCACATTGCCGTTACCGATCACCTTGATGATCTTGCCGTCTTCGTTCGGAGAGAAGATGTTGATTGCCTGCAGGCGCAGCGTGTCTTCCTCCAGAACGCCGCCGTGGGTGCGGACTTCCACAAACCCGACGCTTTCTTCCAGCGCCGGCAGGATGCGGTCCAGCAAACGGCGGTCAATCACCTGGCCGGCTTCGGCAATGATCTCGCCGGTTCGGGTGTCCACGAGCGTCTCCGCCAGCCGTTGATTGTAGAGGCGGTTTTTCAGGTGAAGCTTCTTGTTCATCTTGTAACGGCCGACAGACGCCAGATCATAGCGCTTCGGATCAAAGAAGCGGGAAATGAGCAGACTCTTCGCGTTTTCCACTGTCGGCGGCTCACCCGGACGCAGGCGCTCGTAGATTTCGATCAGCGCCTTTTCCACGGAATCGGTGTTGTCTTTTTCCAGAGTGTTCTTGATGTATTCGTCCTCGCCCAGGAGGTTGAGAATTTCGATGTCGGAGCCAAAGCCGAGCGCACGCAAAAGGACCGTTACCGGGATTTTGCGGGTACGGTCGATGCGGACGTAAATGACGTCTTTCGCATCGGTTTCCAGTTCCAGCCATGCGCCGCGGTTTGGAATCACCGTCGCGGTAAACGTCTGCTTACCGTTTTTGTCCACTTTGGTGTTGTAATATACACTGGGGGAACGAACAAGCTGGCTTACGATGACACGCTCAGCCCCGTTGATAATGAAGGTTCCCGTTTCCGTCATGAGCGGGAAATCCCCCATGAAGACCTCTTGTTCCTTCACTTCGCCCGTCTCTTTGTTCAGCAAGCGGACCTTCACGCGCAGAGGCGCCGCATACGTGACGTCGCGTTCTTTCGACTCGTCCACGTCATATTTCGGTTCACCCAGGCTGTAATCGATGAACTCCAGCACGAGGTTTCCGGTGAAATCCTGGATCGGCGAAATATCCTGAAACATTTCGCGCAGTCCTTCGTCCAAGAACCATTGGTAGGACTTCTGCTGAATCTCGATCAGATTGGGAAGGCCCAGCACTTCGTTAATGCGTGAGTACGTACGACGCTGGCGGTGTCGGCCACTTTGAATCACTTTACCTGCCAACTTATTCACCCCTCAGGTTGTGTTTTCACACAAAATAAAAATGGGTTAAAGCAGTAACACCATTTTTAACCCAGAGAAACTCTATTTTAAAAGAATTCCCATATTTTTACACCCACATTCCTCCTCTATGTAAAAAAGAAGAAAACGGTTGACAAAACGGGAATTGCTGAAAAATAGACATTGATCCCATATTGACATTTTATAATGCTACCACAACGAAATATTCGCGTCAAGGGCGTTTTTTCTACTTCACCGCGCGGAAAATATGGTACCCCTTGCTCCGTTCCACTTCCTCCACGTCGCGGTACGTCTCCTGCAGCTTTTTCCAGGCGGATGGCGCTCCCTGCTTCTTTTGGATCACCACCCACAGTTCGCCCCCCTCCCGAAGCAGCCCGTGCCCTTCGGTAAAGATGCGGTGAACGATTTCCTTGCCGGCGCGGATCGGCGGGTTGGTGAGAATCACGTCAAACGTCTCCCCCTGAACCGCAGCGTACACGTCGCTGACCCGGACCTCCACATTGCCAATGCCGTTCAGTTGGGCGTTGCGGCGAGCCAGTTCCACGGCCCGTTCGTTGATGTCGATCATCATGACCCGCCCTTGGTCTGCCAGCTTGGCGGCCGCAAGCCCGATCGGTCCGTACCCGCAGCCCACGTCGAGCACGCGCGCGTCCCGGTCAACCTGCATCGTCTCAATCAACAGGACACTGCCGAAGTCCACCCGGTCGCGGGAAAAGACGCCGGCATCGGTAATGAAGCGCAGTTCGTGCCCGCGCAGGGTAAAGGAAAACTGGCGCTCGTCATGCGCGGCGCCGGGGCGGCTGGTGTAGTAATGGTCTGCCACGGTTCATCCAACCTTTCCTCGTCCGATCTGGGTGCATGTGTACAGAAAATCCCCCTGCCGCAGGCAAGGGGATGTTTCCGTTTCAGGAAGCCAACTTACTTGATTTCTACAGTTGCGCCAGCTTCTTCGAGTTTTGCTTTGATGGATTCGGCTTCTTCTTTGGACACGCCTTCTTTGAGTGTCTTCGGAGCGTTGTCTACCAGGTCTTTTGCTTCTTTCAGACCCAGGCCGGTCAGCTCGCGAACCACTTTGATCACGTTGATTTTGGAAGCGCCGCCGCTTACCAGGTTTACGGTGAATTCGGTTTGCTCAGCAGCAGCATCAGCAGCGCCAGCACCGCCAGCAACTACAGCTACCGGAGCAGCAGCGGTTACGCCGAACTCTTCTTCGATTGCTTTAACCAGTTCGTTCAGTTCCAGAACGGACATGCCTTTAATCGCTTCAATGATTTGCTCTTTGCTCATCTTCTAATCCTCCCATTCCAGGAAATTGTATTGGCGACGGCCGTTTACGCGGCCCGTCGAATGTGAAGTCCGTTTACGCTATTACGCGCCTTGGCCTTCTTTTTGATCGGATACTGCTTTGACAGCCAGCGCGAAGTTGCGGATCGGCGCCTGCAGTACGCTGAGGAGCATGGACAGCAGACCTTCGCGGGACGGCAGGGAAGCCAGCGCCTTGATTTGCTCCGGACCTACCACTTTGCCCTCGATGACGCCGCCTTTGATTTCGAGCTGCTCGTTTTTCTTCGCGAATTCCACCAGGACTTTCGCCGGAGCAACCGCATCATCCTTGCCAAACGCCAGCGCGTTCGGACCCGTCAGATACTGATCCAGTTCAGTCAGGTTTTCTTTCGCGGTCGCCAGGCGGGTGAGCGTGTTTTTCAACACTTGGAACTCAACGCCTGCTTCGCGCAGTTGTTTGCGCAGTTCGGTCACCTGCGCTACGGTCAGGCCGCGGTAGTCAGCCACCACGGTGGTTTGGCTTTCGCGCAGTTTGGTTGCGATCTCATTTACCGCTTGTACTTTCTCTTCACGAATAACGGTTGGACGGATTTCTGCCAATGTTTACACCTCCCGTGCTCTATCCTCGAAAAAGAAGAATGCCCTCGTAGACACACGAGGGCATAATGTTCTATCGTCAAAGGAACGCAGCGGCTCCTTTTTCCGTACCATTACACGCCTCGGAGGGATATTAAGCATCGCTTGGACAAGCCAAGCTCCGCACCTTCTGTCTACGGCATGACATATTCTTTTCATCAACAGGCACTATCATAGCAACTTCCCCACGGGAAGTCAAGTGTCATTATTTTACAGCGACGCGTACGCCCGGACCCATCGTGGAGCTGATGGATACGTTTTTCATGTAAACGCCTTTCGCTGCTGCCGGTTTCGCACGGTTGAGCGCTTCGGTCAGCGCAGCCAGGTTTTCCGCCAGCTTCTCGACGTCAAAGGACACTTTGCCGATCGGCGCGTGGATGTTACCTGCTTTGTCTACGCGGTACTCGATTTTACCGGCTTTGATTTCGTTGACGGCTTTGGCTACGTCGAAGGTAACGGTGCCGGTTTTCGGGTTTGGCATGAGGCCTTTCGGACCGAGTACGCGACCCAGTTTCCCTACTTCACCCATCATGTCCGGGGTGGCTACCACAACGTCAAAGTCAAACCAGCCGCCTTGGATTTTGGCGATCAGGTCAGCATCGCCCACGTAATCGGCACCAGCCGCTTCCGCTTCTTTCGCTTTTTCGCCTTTCGCGAACACGAGAACGCGCTGTACTTTACCGGTACCGTGCGGCAGTACCACCGCACCGCGGATTTGCTGGTCAGCACGCTTCGGGTCTACCCCCAGGCGAAACGCCGCTTCCACCGTTTCGTCAAACTTGGCGGACGCTGCTTTTTTCACCAGCTCAATCGCTTCGGTTACTTCGTATACCTTGTTTTTGTCAATCAGCTTGGCAGCTTCTTGATACTTTTTGCCTCGTTTTGCCATGTGTAAAATCTCCCTTCAATGTGGTCGTAGCGGTTTGATCCTCCCACAAATAGGGGGCACATTACCTGTACCCCCTCACAACAGCACCATTAGTCTTCGATCACGATACCCATGGAACGAGCCGTCCCTTCGATCATGCGCATAGCCGCTTCCACGGATGCAGCATTCAGGTCAGGGCGTTTCAGTTCCGCGATCTCGCGTACTTTGTCACGCTTCAGGGTAGCGACCTTGGTTTTGTTCGGTACGCCGGAACCGGACTCGATGCCAGCAGCTTTTTTCAGCAGAACAGCAGCCGGCGGAGTCTTCGTGATGAAGGTGAAGGAACGGTCTTCATAAACGGTAATTTCTACCGGAATGATCATTCCTGCTTCGCTCTCTGTACGAGCGTTGAATTCTTTACAGAATCCCATGATGTTCACACCAGCTTGGCCGAGAGCCGGACCTACCGGAGGTGCAGGATTTGCTTTACCTGCCGGGATTTGTAACTTAATTACGCGGATAACCTTCTTAGCCACGTAAGACACCTCCTTACTTCACATGTGGTTAATGCGGGGGCATGCCCCCTCCCACCGTTTTGTCGAAAGCCTATGTAGACTTTCCATCTATAGTGAGAGTGCAAGAAACCCCAGAGTTTGCGGCGGGATTGCAAAGACGGCGTCGCCGTTTTTGCTGCCCTTTGGGGGCACATCATCTTTTTTAAAAATCGCCGAGACGATTTTTAAAACAAAATGAAATGTACCACATAGCGCGATACTTTTCAAGATCAATCCTAATCCAATTTTTGAACCTGCGTAAAGTCCAATTCCACCGGTGTTTCACGCCCGAAGATGTCCACCAGCACACGGACCTTCTGTCTGTCTGGGTGAATCTCGATGATCTCTCCCGTCCGGTTGGAGAACGGACCGTCCGTCACCCGCACCATATCGCGGAGAGCGAAGTCGACTTTGACCTTGGGAATCTCGATCCCCATCTGACGGAGGATCGCATCCGCCTCTTCAGGACGCAGCGGAGTCGGTTTGGAACCGGCGCCCGTGGAACCGACAAAGCCGGTAACCCCAGGGGTGTTGCGCACGACATACCACGAGTCGTCCGTCATCACCATTTCAACAAGGACGTATCCGGGAAACACTTTTTTCGTGACGGTGCGTTTTTTGCCGTCCTTCGTCTCCACCTCTTCTTCGGTGGGGACGAGAACGCGGAAGATCTTGTCTTCCATGCCCATCGACTCGACGCGTTTCTCCAGATTGGTCTTTACCTTGTTTTCATAACCTGAGTACGTATGAACGACATACCATGCTTTTTCCATATCCACAAGGACGTTTCCGTCCGTCCCTCCTAGGCTTGCAAAATTACTTTCCTAAAATCAAATCGATCACGCGCGAGATACCCAAGTCGATGACGAAGAAGAACAGCGCAAGCAGCGTCACCGTTACAAGAACGACGATCGTGTAGCTGGTCAGTTCTTTCCGGTTGGGCCAGCGGACCTTCTTCAGTTCGGACATAACGTCGCCGAAAAATTCGCCTGTCCGGCGAAATCCGGCACCGATTCGTGCTAGGAAACCCACAGTGCCACCCCCAGACTTCGTCGCTTCCATGCGTTACTTCGTCTCGCGATGAAGGGTATGCTTCTTGTCACGGGAGCAGTACTTTTTCAGTTCCACACGCTCGGTAGTCGTGCGCTTGTTTTTGGTGGAGATATAGTTACGCTCACCACACTCGGTGCACGCCAACGTGATGTTTACTCGCATTTATTGCCACCTCCATCTCATTTCAAACCTTCGCTGCTGATAGAAAGGGAACAAAATAGTACGGGAAAACCGCTACTTTTCCTGACCATTTGTGAGACAGCAGCCATCAAACACGAGAGAAAATCGTTTATGGCTACCTAAACAAATTTATCACACCCGTCTACCCATGTCAACAAAACGGCTTGACAAGAGGAAAGTATTTTGTTCCAGAATGCAAAAAAGAGATTCTCTGTATCACAGATGAATCTCTCTTCCTTCCAGATACCGTTCCAGCTTGCGCTTCACCCGCTGCAGGGCGTTGTCGATCGACTTGACGTGACGCTTCAGCTCCACGGCGATCTGCTGGTAGGAACGTCCGTCCAGATACAGCATCAGCACCTGCCGTTCCAGGTCGCTCAGGATTTCGCTCATCTTTCCCTCGATGTCGTCAAATTCCTCGCGGTTGATGAACAGCTCTTCCGGATCGGTCACCTTGGTGCCGCAGATGACGTCCAGCAGCGTACGGTCGGAATCTTCATCGTAGATGGGCTTGTCCAGCGATACGTAGGAGTTGAGCGGAATGTGTTTTTGGCGGGTAGCCGTTTTGATGGCGGTAATAATCTGGCGGGTGATGCACAGTTCGGCAAACGCTTTGAACGATGTGAGCTTGTCCCCTCGGAAATCGCGAATCGATTTGTACAGGCCGATCATGCCTTCCTGCACAATGTCTTCGCGGTCGGCCCCAATAAGAAAATAGGAACGCGCTTTGGCCCGCACGAAATTTTTGTACTTGTTGATCAAGTACTCCAGGGCCTCGGCATCATTTTCGCGAACCAGGTCGACTATCTCTTCGTCGGACATCATCTCATATTGGGCATGTTTCAACTCCTTGAGGTCAACACTCACGAATGATCCCTCCGCCAACCGGTTTCTCACAGATACGGCTATTATACATGCGGCATAAAAAAGCGTCAACCGAATCCAAGTTATTCCCTTCGCCATTTTTCGAATATTTTCGCTATTTCCCCATCCAGCGAAATGCGGGTGGAAAACCGCTCTTCATGCGTTTTGTCCACCTGCTGCTTGATCTCTTTCCCGACACTTTCCATGTCCAGAAGAAGTTCCCTGGCCGACTTGCGCAGCGCCCCCTGGCCGAAGATGACGCGCTGGGAGGTGTAGTCGGACGTCGCTACATAAATTTGTCGATTTTTTTCGTGAAATTCCAAGACCAACTGTTCAATTTTTTCGTCGGCTGTCTCTTTCTGTTTGGTGTAGTAGATGTCCACCTGGTAGTCCTGCATCTGCCGGCCGGCACCAGGCACGTTGTAGGCGTCAAACACGATGATCACCTTGATCCCGGTAAAGCTCTGGTACTCGGCCAGCCTGGAGATGAGCAGGTCGCGCGCTTCGTCCATGCGATCCTGGTCCTTGAGTGCGCGCAGGTCGGGCCAGGCCCCGATGATGTTGTAGCCGTCCACAATCAACAGTTGTTTGGCTTTCCTTTTCGCCATTTCACTTCACCCGTGCCGGCAGCGGACTCCTGGCGCGGTAGACTTCGTACATGAGCAGGGCGGCGGCGACGGAGGCGTTGAGCGAGGTGACGTTTCCCGCCATCGGCAGACGGTAGAGAAAATCGCAGTTCTCCCGGACCAGGCGGCTCATGCCTTTGCCCTCACTGCCGATGACCACGGCCAGCGGCATGGTGTAATCGCCCTCGCGGAAGTCCTGCTTGGCCCCCGCGTCCGTGCCGGCAATCCAGACGCCCCGCTGTTTCAGCTCCTCCATGGTCCGGACCAGGTTGGTTACCCGGGCGACGGGCACGTAGTTGATCGCCCCCGCAGACGCTTTGGCCACGGTCGCCGTCAGCCCGACGGAGCGCCGCTTGGGAATGATGATGCCGTGCGCCCCGACCGCATCGGCCGTCCGCATGATCGAGCCCAGGTTGTGCGGGTCTTCCAGCTCGTCCAACAAGAGCAGGAACGGCGGTTCGTTCCGCTCCTCCGCCCGCCGGAGAATGTCCTCCACCTCGACGTAGTCGTAAGCCGCCACCGACGCGATGACGCCCTGATGGTTGTCGGTGCCGCTGAGCTGATCCAGTTTTTTGCGATTGGCCGTGGTGACTACCACACCCTGATCCCTGGCCAGGGAGAAAATCGGCCCCATCAGGTTTTTGTTCGTCCCTTCGGCGATCCAGATCTTGTTGATGGCGCGCCCCGACCGCAGCGCTTCGATGACCGGGTTTTTCCCGACAATCCACTCTTCACTCATGTTCAGATGCTCCTTCCACAATCGCAAAGGCCTGCTGCACGATTTCAGCGACCCGCTCTTCTTTTCCGCACAGATACAGGTACCCGATCAGGGCTTCGAACGCGGTGGCGTGCCGGTAGTCAATGATGTCGGCGTTTTTCGCGCTGGAACCGGACTTGGCGTTGCGTCCGCGCCTCACCACTGCCTGTTCCTCCTCCGAAAGGGACGGCAGCAGGGCGTGCAGGATGCCCGCCTGCGCCCTGGCCGACACGTACCGGTTGGCCGCCTTGTGGAGCTGGTGCGGCTTCACCAGCCCCTTGGCGATCAAATGGTAGCGGACGCAGTGGGCGTAGGTGGCGTCGCCCAAAAAGGCCAGCACCAGCGGATTCATCAGGTTGGGGTCTCGGGACAGTTCTTCCTTCTGCATCGTGTCACCGGCCCTTTACTTGCGGCGCCAGCGAACGCCCTGCGGGGTGTCTTCCAGCACGATTCCCTTTGCAGCCAGCAGGTCGCGAATCTCGTCTGCGCGAGCAAAATTGCGCGATTTGCGCGCTTCCGTCCGCTCCGCGATGAGCGACTCCACTTCGCTGTCCAGGAGCTCCTGTTCCTGCTCCAGCTTCAGGCCGAGCACGCCGGTCAGCTCCAGCAGCAGGTCGCGGTATGCGGCAAGCTGCTCCCGGCCGACGTTTTGGTTGCGCATGTACAGGTTGGCTTCCTTCACCAGGTCAAACAGCACGGTAATGGCATTGGCCGTGTTCAGATCGTCGTCCATCTCGGCGATAAACCGCTCCCGCAGTTCGCTTACGATCCGGGCCTGCTCCTCGGCCTGGCCGTTTGGCTCCTCCGGACGGGCCGTCTCCAGCCGGTGCAGCAGGTTGGCGTAGGCGGTCGTGATCCGCTCCAAACCGTTGGCCGCCTGCTCCAGCAGATCGTCGCTGAAGTTGATCGGGTTGCGGTAGTGGCCCTGCAGCATGAAAAAGCGGATCAACTGCCCGCCGTACCGCTCGATCAGCTCCCGCGCCAAGAGGAAGTTGCCGAGCGACTTGGACATCTTTTCGTTGTTGATGTTCAGCATGCCGTTGTGCAGCCAGTAGCGGGCAAACACTTTGCCGGTGTAGCATTCCGACTGGGCAATTTCGTTTTCGTGGTGGGGAAACACCAGGTCGGACCCGCCGGCATGGATGTCAATCTGCTCGCCGAGGAATTTGAGCGCCATCGCGGAGCACTCGATGTGCCAGCCCGGCCGCCCCTGGCCCCACGGACTTTCCCAGCTCACTTCGCCCGGCTTGGCCGCTTTCCACAGCGCGAAGTCGAGCGGGTTTTCCTTCTTTTCGTTTACCTCCACGCGGGCACCCGCCTGCAGATCGTCCAGCGGCTGGTGGGAGAGCTTGCCGTATTCGTTGAACCGGCCGGTGCGGAAATAGACGTCCCCTTCGCTCTCATACGCATAGCCTTTCTCGATCAGTCCCTCGATAAAGCGGATGATCTCGGGAATCGTATGCATCACGCGCGGCTGAACGTCGGGCGGCAGCACATTGAGGGCCCGCAGGTCTTCGTTGTAGGCCGCCATGTAGCGGTCGGCCACTTCCTTGACGGTCGTGCCCTCCTCGTTGGCGACGCGAATCAGCTTGTCATCCACGTCTGTAATGTTCTGCACAAACGTGACCTGGTATCCGCGGTACTGCAAATACCGGCGCAGGGTATCAAACACGATCGCCGGGCGGGCGTTGCCGATGTGAATGTAGTTGTACACGGTCGGTCCGCATACGTACATCTTCACCTTGCCCGGCTCAAGCGGAACGAACGGTTCCTTTCGCCGGGTCAGGGTATTAGTAAACTGAATGCTCATTGCTTTTCTTTTCCTCCCTCAATGCGTTCACTTCGTTGCGCAGCTGCTCGATTTCCCGCTGCATCTGCCGAATCGTGTCAGCCAGCGGGTCGGGCAGATTGACATGATCCAGGTCGCACGTGACGCGCTTGCCGTCCTGAATGACGATGCGGGCCTTGATTCCGACCACGGTGGAGTTGGGCGGCACCTCCTGCAGCACGACCGCTCCCGCCCCGATTTTGGAGTTGTCGCCGATCTTGAACGAGCCGAGCACTTTCGCTCCGGTGGCGATAATCACATTATTGCCGATGGTGGGATGGCGCTTGCCTTTTTCCTTGCCCGTACCGCCCAGCGTCACCCCCTGGTAGATGGTGACGTTGTCGCCGATTTCGCAGGTCTCGCCAATGACGACGCCCATCCCGTGGTCGATAAACAGCCGTCTGCCGATCTTCGCTCCCGGGTGAATCTCGATGCCGGTCATAAACCGGACAAACTGAGAAACGACCCGGGCCAGCGTACACCATCCGGCCTTCCACAGTTTGTGGGCAATCCGATGGCCCCAAATGGCGTGCAGGCCGGAGTAGGTCAGGACCACCTCCAGCGTGCTCCGGGCTGCCGGATCGCGCTCAAATACCGCTTGAATGTCGTCTCGCATCTGTCTGAACATAGGGTGACACCTCCTGCCAGATTGTTTTCGTTGGAATAAGAAAAACCGCCCCGGCCGCCTTCGCGTGCGAAGGAGGCAGAGACGGTGTGAACCGCGGTTCCACTCTGCTTAGACCGTCCCGGAAACGGCGCCTTGGGCCCGTGCGGACGATCTCGCTCATCTCCCGGTAACGGCGGGGCACCGTCTGCCCTACTGCCGCGCCCCAAACGGACGCGGGTTCAGGTCACTGCTCCCAGGGGCATTTCCAAACAGCGCGCGCCGGATGGCTCCCACCTGCCCATCCTCTCTGGAGACGCGGAGGCTGCCGTACTTCTCCTGTTCCTCGCATTTGCCTTTATCCATTATTCGCCGTGCGTCAGGACGCGCTTGACGCGTTCCAGCACCTTGTCTTTGCCCAGCAGATAGAGCGTCACGGCCAAATCGCGCCCGTGAGCCTGACCGGTAGCCGCCACGCGCACCGGCATGAACAGGGCCTTGCCTTTGTGGCCGGTTTCTTTTTGCACCTCTTTCAGCACCGCTTTGATTGTATCCGTATTATATTCGTTCTGCGCCGACAGGTGTTTGACAAACGATTCCAGCACCTCGGGCAATTGCGGTTCCTTCAATACCGCCTTCGCTTCTTCATCGTACACCACTTCGTCGAGGAAGAAAAGCGCCGCCAGCGGCACGATCTGCGCACAGTAGGACATCTGCTCCTGGTAGAGCGAGACGATCTCGCGCACCCATGCCCGCTTCTCGTCGGACAGCGTCTCCTCGATGAACCCCGCCTTTTGCAGGTGCGGAATGCACATGTCGGTGATGAGGTCAAGCGGCTGCCGCTTCAGGTAGTAGTTGTTCATCCAGTTCATCTTGGCCGTGTCGAAGACGGCCGGCGACTTGCTGACGCGGTCCAGGGAGAACAGCTTGATGATGTCCTCCATGGCGAAGATCTCTTCCTCCCCGCCCGGCGACCATCCGAGCAGCACCAGGAAGTTGACGATCGCTTCCGGCAAAAAGCCCAGTTCACGGTACTGTTCGATAAACTGGATAATGCTCTCGTCGCGCTTCGACATCTTTTTGCCTTCCTGGTTGAGAATCAGCGCCAGGTGCGCGAACTGCGGCGGCTCCCAGCCCAACGCTTCGTAAATCATCAACTGGCGTGGGGTGTTGGACAAGTGCTCCTCGCCGCGAATGACGTGGCTGATCTCCATCAGGTGGTCGTCGATCACGACCGCAAAGTTGTAGGTGGGAATGCCGTCCGGTCGACAGATGACGAAATCGCCCATCTCTTTGGTTTCAAACGTCACCTGTCCGCGAATCAGGTCGTTGACGACGTACACCTTGTCGTCCGGCACCTTGAAGTGAATGGACGGAACGCGGCCCTCCCGCTCGTACTGTTCCCGCTGTTCCGGCGTCACGTTGCGGTGTTTTTCCGAAATGCGCGGAGTCTCGCCGCGGGCGATCTGCTCCTCCCGCTCCGCGTCCAGTTCTTCCTTGGTCGCGTAGCAGTAGTACGCCTTGCCCTCGGCCAGCAGTTGGTCGATGTATTTGCGGTAAATGTCCAGCCGGTCCATCTGCCGGTACGGCCCGTACGGCCCGCCGATGTCGGTGCCTTCTTCCCACTGGATGCCGAGCCATTTGAGATTCTTCATCTGCTCTTCGTCAGCGTTTTCCACGTTGCGTGTTTGGTCCGTATCCTCGATGCGGACGATGAATTCGCCCCCCATATGCTTGGCAAACAAATAGTTGAACAGCGCCGTGCGCGCGCCGCCGATATGTAGATGCCCCGTCGGACTGGGAGCGTATCGCGTACGGATTTTTTTCGCCATGAGAAGCACCATCCTATTCGTTGAAGGTGTAAAAAAGGCGGAAACAGGGCTGAACTGCGGCGCCCATGTTTCCGGGTCTGCATCACTGTCTTTTTCGTTTCTAAGGTCTTATCTTACACCTCTCCCCGCTGCTTGACAAGCAAGCAGACGGCCTGTGCAGCAATTCCCTCTCCGCGGCCGGTAAAGCCCAGCTTTTCGGTGGTGGTTGCCTTCACGTTCACCTGGGACAGCTCGTCCGCTTCCAGCACGCGGGCAATGATTTCCCGCATCTGCGGAATGAACGGCGCCATTTTCGGCGCCTGGGCGATAATCGTGGCGTCCACGTTGCCCAGGCGGTATCCCCGCTCCTTGACCAGCTTCCAGACGTGTTCCATCAGCTTGACGCTGTCCGCGTCCTTGAACGCCGGATCGGTATCGGGAAAATGGCGGCCGATGTCCCCTTCGCCAATCGCCCCGAGCAGTGCGTCGCTGATCGCGTGCAGGAGCACGTCCGCGTCGGAGTGGCCCAAAAGCCCTTTTTCGTAGGGAATGGTCACGCCCCCGATAATGCAGGGGCGGCCTTCCACCAGTTGATGCACGTCAAATCCCTGTCCAATTCTCATCGCTGCTCTCCCCTTCTTCTGCGCAAAATCTCCTCGCCCAGCCACAAATCGTCCGGCGTGGTGATTTTAATGTTTTCATAGCTTCCCGGCATGACGGTGACGGGATGGCCCAGCCACTCCACCAACATGGCGTCGTCCGTGCCCGTTTTGCCCGCCTCGAGGGCCGCCTGATGTGCCTCCCGCAACAAGGAAACACGAAAAGCTTGTGGGGTTTGCACCGCCCACAAGCTCTCGCGCGCCGGGGTCGACTGGACCTTGCCGTTCGCCCCTACCACTTTGATGGTATCCTTGACAGGAACGGCCATGATCGTCGCCTGATCCCGCCGAACCTGCCGAATCAACTCACTGATCTGTTCCCTGGTCACGAAAGGACGGGCGGCGTCGTGCACAAGTACGTACGAGCAGTTCGGGGAAAGTGCGGCCAGCCCGCTGCGGACGCTGTCCTGCCGTTCGGCACCCCCCAGCGCGACGGTCAGCTTCAGCTTCTCCCGTTTGAGCCAGGCGAGCACATCGGCGTGGTCGCGCTCGCTGACCACCAGAACCACTTCACCGATCTCCGGGTGAGCGGCAAACAGGCGGACGGTATGGGCCAAAATCGGCTCCCCGCCCAGCGGCAGCCACACCTTGTTGCGCTCCGCTCCCATTCGCCTGCCGGAACCGGCTGCGACTATCACGACTCCCGTGTTCACGTCCCCATTCCTCTCCAGTCTCTACAACGCTTTTTCCAACAGCTTGGGCTTGGCGAAGATCATCCGCCCCGCCGAGGTTTGCAGCACGCTGGTGACCAGCACGTCGACGTCGTTGCCGATGTATTCGCGTCCCCCTTCGACGACGATCATCGTGCCGTCGTCCAGGTACGCCACCCCTTGGCCGTGCTCCTTGCCGTCCTTGATCACCTGGACGGTCAGCTCTTCGCCGGGGAGAACCACCGGCTTGACCGCATTGGCCAGATCGTTGATGTTCAGCACCGACACGCCCTGCAGTTCGCACACCTTGTTCAGGTTGAAATCGTTGGTGACGACCTTGCCGTTCATCACCTTCGCCAGCTTGATCAGCTTGCTGTCCACTTCGGAGACCTCTTCAAAGTCTCCTTCGTAGATCTGCACCTTGACCTTCATCTCTTTCTGGATCTTGTTCAGGATGTCCAGTCCGCGGCGGCCGCGGTTGCGCTTCAACACGTCGGACGAGTCGGCAATGTGCTGCAGCTCTTCCAGCACGAAGCCGGGAATCACCAGCACTCCTTCCAGGAAACCCGTCCGGCAGATGTCGGCAATCCGCCCGTCGATAATCACGCTGGTGTCCAAAATCTTGTACTCCACGTTGGACGGCGTTCCGCTGTTTTCCTTTTTGCCCTTTTCCCTGCGTCCGATGGAAAAGACGGCCATGATCTCATCACGTTTGCGGAAGCCCACCTGGAAGCCCAGGTATCCGAGCAGACACGACACCATCAACGGCAGCAGATCGCCTATCACCGGAATCGGGATGTTGCTGATGGGAAGGAATAATAAAAAGGCAACAATTAGACCAATAATCAACCCCATCGCGCCGAACATGACATCCACAATTGGCAGCTTGATCAGCGTTTCTTCTCCCCACCGGACGATGCGCAGCGTGTAATCGACCAGCCAGTTGGCGAGGAAGAAGAAAATCACGGCGCCTAAAACGGCTCCGATATAACTCTTGTAATGCACGTCACCGAAATTGAGCAGCGTATCCAGCAAGTCAAACAGGTCGGGACCAAATTTGTAACCCAGGCCGCCCCCGACCAGCACAAAAAAGCTTTTTCCTAATCGGCGAACCATGCCTTCACCTCCTCTTATTAATATAGACAGAAGTCCGCAGGAAAAACCCTGCTTCCTTAACATGGCTCACACATTTCATGGCGGCACTTCTCCCCCACTATATCAAAGATGAAAACTCAGTGTCAAATAGCCAAAGATTTTAACATACATGTTAAATTTCCGTCAATGGAGAACGCCCGTTTTCCTCCGTTCCCAAATTGACAGGGGACGGATTCCCTTCTTATAATGACAGTAGCAAATTGAATGAAAAATTCTGACGATATCAACAGCCTGAAGCAGAGGTGACTCACATGGACCATCGAAACGTGGACGACTTCCAAACGCAGGTCTCGGAGCTGCTGCTCAGACACCGCAGCGTACTGGACGTCATGTCCAAAATTCAGGAAACAGCGGCCCGTATCAACCGTTCACTGACCAAAGCCATCACCGAATGCGGCTGTGTCGAAGTGGTTGCCAAGAAGCAGTCCTACGATCCCCGTAAAAGTTTGCAGGAAAACCAATCGCTCTTGGACACTCATTTTTCCGGCCCCTTGTGCGAACATTGCCGCGACGTATTGACGGCGGAGCTGGGCAAAAACCTCTTCTACCTCACCGCGCTGTGCAACATTACCGACATCAGGCTGGAAGACGTCATCCGGCAGGAGTCGGAGCGCCTCAATACCCTCGGGGTATTCAACCTGTCATAGACTCCCATTTGGTATTACGATTGTACGCAAAGAAAAGTTGCATGTTCAAAGAAAAAACCCGCTTTCGCGAGCGGGTTTTCTCTCGACAGCCGGACCGGATATCCGACAGGCCAGGCGGGACCGCATCCGAACGGTACCGGCATGCGTCCGTGAGGCGTTATTCAAACGGCAGTGACTCTTCTTCGCTTTCCTTTTTCTTGCGCAGTTTTTTCACCAAAAGGTCAACGTTTTTTTTTATTCCGTACAGGGCGTAAAAGGCGAGCGGCAGGAAGACGATTTTGGGAAACTGCTGCGGGTACTTGATCGCCACGACGACCACAAGCGCCACGATGAGGGGCGTGATCCAAAACGCCGATTTCGGGATGCCCACCTTTTTGAAGTTCGGATACTTGATGGTGGACACCATCAAAAAGGCCAGCAGCAGCATGCCGACCGCCAGCATCGCCACGTTGAACACCTGGTGGTACAGGGCCAGCGTCGCAAGCACCCCGCCCGCAGCCGTGATCGGCAGACCCACGAAGTAGCCGGGCACGCCTGCCTGGACGTTGAAGCGCGCCAGCCTGAGCGCCCCGCAAATCGGGAAGATGGCCGTCACCACAATGCCGAACAGGTGCAGATCCTGCAATGCCACCACATACATGATAAACGCCGGGGCCACCCCGAACGTAATGACGTCGGAAAGGGAATCCAGCTCTTTGCCAAACTCGCTCTGCACGTTCAGCATGCGGGCCACCCGTCCGTCCAGTCCGTCCATCAGCATCCCGACGATAACGGTAATCGCCGCGTAATCCACGTACTGGTCGCCCTGAAACGCGAGAATGATGGCGACGATCCCCAAAAACAAGTTACTTATGGTTAGCATGTTCGGCAACGATTTCACGAACATAGACTACCTCCTGGTTTGGTTCGCAAAGGAGACGCGAAAAATCTGTCCATTGCCGGCAAGTCCCCTTGGCAAAGATCAATGCAATCATGCCTGTATCCTATTCTACCTCAAATGTGCCTGTCAATGAACACCTGCTCCTGGATCCGTTTCAACCCTTCCTTGATCGCCCTCGCCCGCACTTCGCCGATGCCGTCCACCTCGTCCAGCTCCTCGATGGTGGCCATCATGATCCGCGGCAGATTGTGAAAATGATCCACCAGGTTGGATATGATCGTCATCGGCAGGCGGGGAATCTTGTTGAGGATGCGGTATCCGCGCGGCGACACCGACTCCTCCAGCATGCTGGCGTTGGCGGGATAGCCAAGAATTCGCAAAAATGAACTGATTTCCAACATTTCATCGGCGGTCAGTTTCTTCATTTCCTTGAGCACCTGCTCCGCCGGCAGGTTGGGGTCGCGGCTGTAATCGCGAATCAGCATGCGGGCTTCCTCTTCGATATTGGCGACCAGCTCATCCACCTGCATGCTGACAAGCCGCCCTTCCGTCCCCAGTTCATAAATATACTTGGTAATCTCCGCTTTGATGCGTAAAACCATCTCGATCCGCTGCAAAACGGAGGTGACTTCGTGCAGCGTCACCAATTCTTCAAACTCCATCGCGCCCAGGTTGGTCAGCGTCTGGTCCAGCACGGCCTTGTACTTTTCCAGCGTGGAGAGGGCCTGATTGGCCTTGGCCAAAATCACGCTGATGTCGTTCAAGACGTAGCGGAAATGGCCTTGATACAGCGTGATCACGTTGCGCCGCTGGGAGATGGCGATGACCAGGTGGTTGGTCTGAATGGCCGTCCGCTGCGCCGTGCGATGGCGCGTTCCCGTCTCGCTCGAAGGGATGGAGGCGGGGGGAAACAACTGGGCGTTGGCGTACAAAATCCGCTTGGCGTCTTCACTTACTATGATCGCCCCGTCCATCTTGGCCAATTCATACAAATGAGCGGGCGTGAAGTCGCAATTAATGGAAAAGCCCCCGTCCACGATGCCTTTCATCTCCGGGCCGTATCCGACGACGATCAGGCCGCCCGTTTTCGCCCGCAGCACGTTTTCCAGCCCCTCGCGAAGCGGCGTCCCGGGAGCGACGAGGCGCAGGACATCGCTGTACTGCGGCTCTCTTTTGTTTGTCTCGAACATAGGTTGCGTCTACCCCCTTAGCACCTCGTCCAAAGCTTCGGCGATGTTGCTGATGCCGATTACGTCCATGCCGGTCGGGACTTCCAGGCCGCGGATGTTCTTTTCCGGAATGATCACCCGCTTGAACCCCAGCTTGTGGGCTTCCCTGACCCGCTGTTCGATCCGGGAAACTCCACGCACTTCGCCCGTCAGCCCCACTTCGCCGATGACGACGTCGTGCGGGTTGGTCGGCTGGTCGCGGAAACTGCTGGCGATGCTGACCGCAATCGCCAAATCGACGGCCGGCTCATCCAGCCGCACACCGCCGGCCACGTTGACGTACGCGTCCTGGTTTTGCAGCATCAGTCCCATGCGCTTTTCCAGCACGGCCATGATCATGGCCACGCGCTGATGGTCCACCCCGGTCGCCATCCGCCGCGGCGTCACAAAGCTGGTGGGCGCCACCAGCGCCTGCAGTTCCACCAGCACCGGCCGCGTCCCTTCCATGCTGGCCACCACCGTGGAACCAGCCACGCCGACGGGCCGCTCCGCGAGAAAGATTTCCGACGGATTGCCCACCTCTTCCAAGCCCCGTTCCTTCATCTCAAAAATGCCGATCTCGTTGGTGGAGCCAAAGCGGTTTTTCACCGCCCGCAAGATGCGGAAGGTGTTGTGCCGCTCCCCTTCAAAGTAGAGCACGGCATCCACCATGTGCTCCAGCATGCGGGGACCGGCGATGGACCCTTCCTTGGTCACGTGGCCGACAATGAAGGTGGCGATGCCCTTGCCCTTGGCAATGCGCATCAACTGGGCGGTCGCCTCCCGCACCTGCGCCACGCTGCCCGCCGCGGACTGAACGGCGGGATGAAACACGGTTTGTATCGAGTCAATAATCAACACATGCGGATCTACCTGATTAATATGCTGTTCGATCAGTTCCAAGTCGTTCTCCGCCAGCACGTACATGGGCGGAGTGTTCATCCCCAGGCGGTCGGCCCGCAGCTTGATCTGCTTGGCCGACTCCTCGCCGGAGACGTACAGCACTTTGAACCCCTGGTGGGCGAGCGCAAAAGACGTCTGCAGCAGCAGGGTCGATTTGCCGATCCCGGGATCCCCGCCGACGAGAATCAGCGACCCGGGAACAAGTCCGCCGCCCAACACGCGGTTCAGTTCGCCGATCGTCGTATCCAGCCGCGGTTCTTCCTCGCTCGCCACCTGCGTCAGCGGCATGGCTTCCTGACGCTGCCCGCCGACCGTCAGCTCGTACCGGTGAGACGATTTGACCGCCACTTCTTCGACCATCGTGTTCCAACGGCTGCACCCCGGACATTTGCCCATCCATTTGGGCGATTCATAGCCACATTCTTGACACGCGTATTTCGTTTTATACTTTGACATAACGGTACCTCGTCTGGGATTTCTCCTTTACATGTTTATCATACATGGGCGCACAAAAAAAGAATACCTCCAGTTTCGGAGGCATTCCTTCCTTTCACCGATTACGACGTGGTCGTTTCCAAGCGCTTCACGACCAGTTGATCGTCTTCCGCGTCGATGGTGACCGTATCGCCCTTGTGAATCGTGCCCTTCAGCAGCTCTTCGGACAATTTGTCCTCGATGTGCCGCTGGATGGCTCGGCGGAGCGGACGGGCGCCGTACGCCGGATCGAAGCCCTCTTTGGCCAGTACTTTCTTGGCTGCATCGGTCAGTTGGAAATCGATCTCCTGTTCTTTCAGGCGCTTGCGCAGTTCTTCCGTCATCAGGGTGACGATCTGCTCGATGTGCTCCTGCTCCAGCGAGTGGAAGACGATCACTTCGTCGATCCGGTTCAGGAATTCCGGACGGAAGCTTTTCTTCAACTCGTCCATCACTTTGTCTTTCATGTCCTGATACTTTTTCTCGGTATCGCCGGTGGTGAAGCCGAGCGTCGTGTTTTTCTTGATCATGTTGGCGCCCACGTTGGAGGTCATGATCACCACCGTGTTGCGGAAGTCCACCGTACGCCCCTTGGAGTCGGTCAGACGGCCGTCATCCAGGACCTGCAGCAGGATGTTGAAGACATCCGGGTGCGCTTTTTCGATTTCATCCAGCAGGATGACCGAGTACGGTCTGCGGCGAACTTTTTCCGTGAGCTGGCCGCCTTCGTCGTAGCCGATGTATCCCGGAGGCGCGCCGACGAGACGGGCGGTCGAATGCTTCTCCATGTACTCGGACATGTCGATGCGGATCATCGCGTCTTCGTCGCCGAACAGGGCTTCGGCCACAGCGCGGGCCAATTCCGTTTTCCCGACGCCGGTCGGGCCGAGGAAGATGAACGAACCGATCGGCCGTTTCGGGTCCTTCAGACCGGCACGGGCGCGGCGGATCGCACGGGAGATGGACTTGACCGCTTCGTCCTGGCCGATGACGCGGTCATGCAAAATCTCCTCCATCTTCAGCAGGCGCTCCGTCTCTTCTTCCTTCAATTTGACCACGGGGATGCCGGTCCAGTTGGCCACCACATGGGCGATGTCCTCCGGCGTCACTTCCATGTTCAGCTTGCCCTGACGCTCTTTCCAATCTTTTTTCGTCTTCTCCAGTTCTTCGCGCAGCTTCTGCTCTTGGTCGCGCAGCGCCGCCGCTTCTTCAAACTCCTGCGATTGGACAGCCGCGTCCTTTTCCTTGCGCACTTCTTCCAGGCGGCTTTCCAGCTCTTTCAGATTCGGCGGTACGGTAAAGGATTGCAAACGCACCTTGGAAGCCGCCTCGTCGATCAGGTCAATCGCCTTGTCCGGCAGGAAGCGGTCGGTGATGTAGCGGTCAGACAGCTTCACCGCCTGTTCGATTGCCTCGTCCGTGATTTTGACGCGGTGGTGCGCTTCGTAGCGGTCGCGCAATCCGTGCAGGATCTTGATCGCGTCCTCCACTGTCGGTTCATCCACCTGAATCGGTTGGAAACGGCGCTCCAGGGCCGCGTCCTTCTCGATGTATTTGCGGTATTCGTCCAGCGTGGTCGCGCCGACGCACTGCAGTTCACCGCGGGCCAGCGCCGGCTTGAGGATGTTGGAAGCGTCGATCGCGCCTTCCGCGCCGCCCGCCCCGATCAGGGTGTGCAGCTCGTCGATGAACAGGATGATGTTGCCCGCCTGGCGGATTTCATCCATGATCTTTTTCAACCGGTCTTCAAATTCGCCGCGGTACTTGGTTCCCGCCACTACGGTGCCCATGTCCAGCGTCATGACGCGCTTGTCGCGCAGCGTTTCGGGAATTTCGTTGTTGACAATCTTCTGCGCAAGCCCTTCGGCGATCGCGGTCTTCCCGACGCCGGGCTCCCCGATCAGCACCGGGTTGTTTTTGGTCCGGCGGCTGAGCACCTGGATCACGCGTTCAATTTCCTTCTGCCGGCCAATCACCGGGTCCAGGCCGCCTTCGCGGGCAATCGCCGTCAAGTCGCGGGCCAGGCTGTCCAGGGTCGGCGTGTTGGCCGCCGGATTGCCGCCGGACGGCTGATGGGCGTTCATCATTTCAGAGCTTCCCAGGAGCTGCAGCACTTGCTGGCGGGCTTTGTTCAGGCTGACGCCCAGGTTGTTCATGATCCGCGCGGCGATGCCCTCCCCTTCGCGGATCAGGCCGAGCAGGATGTGCTCCGTGCCGACGTAGGTGTGACCCAGCTTGCGCGCTTCGTCCATGGACAGTTCAATGACCTTTTTGGCACGGGGGGTGTAGTTGGGCGTGTAGTTGCCTCCGGTTTGTTCCGTGCCGCGGCCGATCAGCGACTCCACTTCGCTTTGGATCTTGTCGAGACCAAGCCCCAGCGATTGCAGCGCCTTGGCGGCAATGCCTTCGCCTTCCCTGATCAGTCCGAGGAGCACGTGCTCGGTGCCAATGTCCTTGTGACCCAAGCGGACGGCTTCCTCCAACGCCAGCGCCAACACCTTTTGAGCTCGTTCGGTAAAACGTCCAAACATCATATCGCGTACACCTCCAACCAGTATGTTCTCTCTATGGATAAAACTAATGCGTGATTCCGTCGATCATCAACCGATGTTCTCAGTGGGCGGAGAGGCGCTCCCGAATCAGGCGGGCCCGCCGTTCGTCCCGCTGTTCCGGCGTCAGCTTCTGCCCCGCGCGATGCTGCAGGAACCCGGGCTGAGTCGTCACCAGCAGCTCGTTCAACAACTGGTGCGAAACGTTTTTGATGAGGCCCAGATCGAGGCCCAGCCGAACGTCGGAGAGGCGCTGTGACGCTTCCTTCGATTCCATCGTCCGCGCGTACCGCAAAATGCCGTACGAACGGAAGATGCGGTCCTCCAGGTCGACGCGGGAGTGCTCCATCAGGTAGCGGCGGGCAACGCGCTCCTGTTCGATGATCTGCCGCGCGACGCTGTAAAGGTTGGACAAAATGTCCGCCTCCGACATCCCCAGCGTCACCTGGTTGGAAAGCTGGAACAGGTTGCCCAGCGCTTCGCTGCCTTCGCCGTAGATGCCCCGGACCACCAGTCCCACCTGATTGATCGCCTGCAGAATGCGGTTGATCTGCTGGGTCATCACCAGGGCCGGCAGATGCAGCATGACCGAGGCGCGGATGCCGGTGCCGACGTTGGTCGGACAGCTCGTCAGGTATCCCCGCTTCTCGTCAAACGCGTACGTCAGGTGCTTTTCAAACACGTCGTCGATTTTGGTGCCGATCTCCCATGCTTCATTCAACTGGAACCCGGGCAGCAGCACCTGAATGCGGATGTGGTCCTCCTCGTTCACCATGATGCTGACCGATTCATCCTCGCTGAGCAGGACGGCCCCTTTGCGGGATTCCTCGGCAAGGTGGGGACTGATCAGGTGTTTTTCCACCAGCACGCGTTTCTCCAGCGGGCTTAGCTGGTCCATCTGGATCAACTGGAGCGGCGAACGATTTTTCATCGCTTCGACCTTGCTCACCTCCGCCACTTTCTTCACCACCTCTTCCGCCTGGGAATCGGTGGCGAGCAGCGGGAACGGATGCTGCCGCAGGTTGCGAGCGATGCGCAGCCGCGTGCTGATGACGATGTCGGAATCGGGTCCCTCCCCTTTCATCCAGTTGCTCCACGGGTTTTGCATGAACTTCTGTTGGGACATATCCGCCTCACCTCCCCCTGCTTACGATTGCGCGATTTTTTGTTCCAGCGCCCGGATGCGGTCGCGGATTTCGGCCGCCTTTTCGAACTCTTCGCTGGCGACATAGCGCTGCAGCGCGCTTTTTAGCTGTTCCAGCTCTTTGCGCAGCTTGAGCTGACCGCCGGTTCGCTCCGGCACTTTCCCCATATGCTGGGTATTGCCGTGAATCCGGCGGAAGAGCGGATCCAGCCGGTCGCCCAAAAACGTGTAGCAATCGCTGCAGCCGAACCGGCCGCTTTTGCTGAACTGGGCGTACGTGAGCCCGCAGGTTTCGCAGCGCAGCGGCTTTTGTGCCGTTTCCTGCGATTTTTTGGTCATCGGATCAAAGTGCAACAGCCCCGAAAGGAGATTGTTGATGCTGAAGTTGTGAAAACCGGCAAAGACATCCCCTTTTTCCTGAGCGCAGTGCTCACAAATATGATATTCGGTTTTTTCACCGTTGACGATTTTGGTCAAATGCAGCGTCGCCGGTCGTTTCCCGCATTCTTCACAGTTCATCAGATCGTCCCTCCTAACCGGTTGCTTGACAGTCCGGGTTGGCTTGGTGAATGTTCTTACCGCAGCAAAATGGCAGCAATCATCTGTTTTAAAATGTTGGCCCGCAGGCGGTCGCGCACTTCAGCTTCCACCGTCAGCACATTGCGCGAGGTGGCGATTTTCATCAGGGCCGCTTCCCGGTTGTTGATCAATCCTTCCTCCAGCAAGCGGTCGACAATCGCATGACCAACTCCCTGGGAGATGCTCTCGCCGATCAGCTCCTCGGTCAACAGCTCCTGCAGCCGGGCCTTGCTGACGATCTGCACTTTGCGGATGCGGATGTAGCCGCCCCCGCCGCGCTTGCTTTCGACGATGTATCCTTTTTCGACCGTAAAGCGGGTGTTGATGACGTAGTTGATCTGAGACGGCACACACTGAAATAGGTCGGCAAGCTCGCTGCGCTGTATCTCGACAGAGCCGGTCGGACTCTCTTGAATGATGCGCTTGAGATGCTGCTCAATAATGTCCGAGATGTTCCGCAAGTCGTCGCCTCCTGTTCCACTGTGTTTGTTCTTGACTTTGACTATCTTTGACTTTGATTATAATGGCTTTACGCCGCGGATGCAAGAGGGGAATACACTTTCTAGTGTAGGCAAAAAGGCTTCGGTTGAAACCAAAACAAAAACCATCCCCGGCGGATGGTTTAGGGATGGTTGCTGTTGACTGTTGTTGGGGCCGGCAGGTGGTCCGGCAGCTGCGAGAATTCGGTGATGATCACATCGGCTCCGTCCAGTTCCCCCGGTTTGGCAAAGCCGAAGTCGCAGCCCACGGTAAACAGGCCGTTCGCTTTACCCGCCTCCACATCGGAGTGCCGGTCTCCCACCATGACGGCCTGTTTCACGTCGTGATCACGCAGCAGTTTGGCGACGAGATCCCGTTTGGAACGCGTGTGAAAGCGGCCCGCGGAGTACAGGTCGGTAAACAGCGGCGTCAGCCCGTAATGCTCGCAGATGGCTTCGATGTACCGTTCCTGCCCGTTGCTGGCGACAAACAGGGCCACGCCCCGGGCATGCAGCTTCGCAAGCACTTCGCGGACACCCGGGTAGAGATCCGTGACGTTCTGCCGCAGCAGGGCCAGCTCGTTTTCCAGCAGCAGCCGGTCGGCCGTTTTTTTGGTATCCTCGCTGATTCCCGGCAGCAATTTTGCCCAGACCTGCTCAATCGTCAGACCCAAGACGTTGACCAATTCCCGCTCGTCGGGGGCGGGCCCGTCCCACAGCCCCTGTTCGCGGAGCTGTTCAAACGTCCGCTGGAACGCAGGCGTCGACAGCTTCTCCGTCTGCAGCAGGGTTCCGTCCATGTCAAACAAAACAGCGTACGGTATACTCATGGCTCCCTCCTCGTCCTGTCCGGTTACTCTGTCTCTTTGTCTTCTCCAAACAGGGTTGTCATGTCGTTGTGAATGAAATCGGCGATGCGTTCTGCAGCATCCGGTTTGGCTATTTTTTGTGCCATTCTTTTCATGTATTCCACCTTCGTCGGATTGTGCAGCAATTCCTCGATAAAATAAATCAACTGCTCGGACACGTTGGCGTGAACGGCACAGCCGTTGTTGAGCAAAAAGTGGCTGTTGCGTTCCTCCTGGCCCGGCAGGGGGTTGTAAATAATCATCGGCACCTGTTTGCTCATCACTTCAGCCGTCGTCAGTCCCCCGGATTTGGTGACGATCAGATCGGCAATCTCCAGGTACTCGTGAAAGTTATTGATAAACCGCAGCGGCACCACCTCGTGTCGGTAGGTGCGTGCGGATACCTTGCGATACAGCTTGTCGTTGGTACCGGTGAGGATAAAGGTCTTCAGCGGTAGGTTGATCGCTTCCAGTCCGTCCAGAACCTGCTCCATGGAACCGAGTCCCAGTCCGCCTCCGGAAAGGACAATGCAGCGCGTGCCAGGCTCAAGCTGCAGTTTCTGCCGGATGAACTCCTTGTCCAACGGTTGGCGGAACTTGCGCATGATTGGAATCCCCAGCGGGATGAACTTCCGATGATCGTGCCGGTAGATGTCCACCAGGTAATACAACTGTTCATGCGCGATAAAGTAATAATTGATGTGATGATTGATCCATGACGGATGAATGGTGTAGTCGGTAATGATCGTGTAGATGGGCTCCCGCCAGCCGTTTCGCCCTTTCAGTACGGACAGCATACAGCTTGCGAACGGATGCGTGGCGATAAACGCATCGGGCTGCACACTGTTGATCAGCTTTTTCAGCTTGTTGGCGAGCAGCTTGTTCATCCACACGTTCATATCGAAGAAACGGATTTTTTCCGTATTGTGGTAAATCCGTCCCCACATTTTGGGGGAAAGCCGCAGCAGGTTCATGTAGCTTTCCAGCAAGATCTTGTGAAACGTCGGACTGATATATTCCAACGTATCGATGATCATGGACGTGTAGCCCTTCTCGGCCAGGCTCTCCTGCATGGCCCGGGCTGCCTGATTATGACCGTTGCCGATGGAAGCAGAAAAGATCAGGATTTTTTTCATGATAATTTCTCCTTCATTCCTCACTCTTACCTACTCCAACGCCTGAACTCGGTACCTTCTCATGTTAGTCTACCCCATCCCCGTCTATCAAGAGGGAACTTGTCGGCTCCATGCCAAAGTTGTCGACAAGTTTTTTGCCCGCACGCATGGACCAAAATGCAAAAACCCCCTTAACTCAAGCAGTTAAGGGGGGTGACGTCATTCCCTGAAAACTGGATACGCATGGTTGGCAGTGGATTATGGAGTGGATAAGTCCTCGACCGATTAGTATTCGTCAGCTCCACGCGTTGCCGCGCTTCCACACCGAACCTATCAACCT
>NZ_VKJN01000021.1:0-63173 GCF_007197875.1 Brevibacillus sp. LEMMJ03
AGGATTGACATAGAGAACTCGGAGCTGGCGAGCATTATTTGGAAGTGCTAATTTGTGCCTCGAAGTATGATTGGTTCGCCCTTGGCCTGGATGTACGCAGCCGTCCAGGGAACGCCGCCGGCATTGTTGTAAAACAGCGCCTTGTCGTGATTGGCGTAGTGGGCGCCGAGGCCGGCTTCCTCCATCTGCTCTGGCGTGGCGTCTTTCGTCAATTTGTACACCATGGTGGCAATCATTTCCAGATGGGCAAATTCCTCGGTTCCGATATCCGTCAGCAAACCGATCACCTTGTCGGGGATGGAGTAGCGCTGGTTCAGATAGCGGAGCGCCGCCGCCAGTTCCCCGTCGGCGCCGCCGTACTGCTCGATCAGGAACTTCGCCATGCGCGGGTCGCATTTGCTCACGCGAACAGGGTATTGCAGTTTCTTCTCATAAATCCACACGTTCGGTTCTCCTCCTCATCCTCATACCTGCCACGGCCACGGCGATTCGGGCCACTGCCAGGGATATCCGGAATAGCTGTGTCCGTATTGCAGAAGCGGCCCGTAGTGAGCCTCGAACTCGCACGCCACCTGCCAGCGTCTGCCGGAGTACTCGTTGAACTGCTGGATCGCATTCATGTCGTCTCGGTGGGTGTTCAGGTACAGCGACAGCTCCACCAGCACGAAATCGAGCGTCTGCAGTTCATGCATAAGCTGGTAGTAGCGTTCGTCCACTTGCTTGTGGTCGCTCACTTCCGTTCCCTCCCTTTCCTGTCCCGTCCCTCGTACGGACTGTACAGTGACGGCCAGAGTACGCCGTGGTGCAGGGCTTCGGGAGGAGAAAACTGCGGCAAACCGGGGGGCTGGAATCCGATGAACAGGTTGGGGGGTACCACATATGTCTTCACCCGCATCGGCGGACACGGATCAAACGGGCTGACATACGGATAATACACTCTCGTCTGCGAATGCAACGAAGGCGACCTCCTTGTGTAGGTGTTTGACTAACCAGTATCACTGTATGTCATTCACCTACCTGCGGTGTTGGGCGAATGCCCGTTTGTGGCCGACAAGAAAAGAACCCGCTGTGATCAGCGGGTTATCGTCGTTTCGTGATTCGGCCGAAGCCTCCGACCTTTGTGCGCGGAGGCGATTTGCTTCGCGGTGAGGAGAAGATCGAGGATCCCCATGAGGAGGAAGAATCGGAGATCGTCGTGTCCTTGTCAGATTTTCGGATAATCCGTCCGACCCGCCCGGCCGGTTCCGTGGACGGCTCCGCCTGTTTTTTGGTGATGCTGCCGTCCGCACCGATCACGGAACTCCGATCGGCCGGCTTGTCGCTCCGCTTGATGATGCTCCCCGTTCCCTGCTTGGTGACGGGAGGAGCCGCCTTTTTCTCCTGCTGGGTGGGGATGTGGTACGTCCCCACTGGTTTGTAGATGTCTCTCGTGGTATACCCGCGATATGAGCCGGGGGCATGTTTGTGCGCGTCAAAGAGGTCATCCAGCAGGCTGGCCAGGATGTACCCCTCCAGAAACGACGGATCGTAATTTTGCCGGACAAACTCCTTGCTGTCCACTTCGATGAGCGTGTCCGAAGGTTTCTTCTCATCCTGCTGCAGGTGGTACCATTCATCCGGATAGATGAGAAACATGTGTTTCTCGTCTTCTTTGGAGATCTCGTCCGGCTCTCGCTGCTCTGCCAGTTCGCGGGCCACTTCCGGCACCGTTTTGTTTTCGGCGCGGTAGACGCGGGAATACTGCCCGTCGTCCTTGGAGATCACCGATTCCAGCGGATAGCCGGAACCGGCCGCCGGTGTCCCGCAGCCGGCCAGGGCCAAGAGCAAGAGCGCTGGCACCAGGAGGATCGTGACCGCTCGAAACAGCCGCTGTTCCATCCTCATCCCTCCCTACGTTCCGCGCAAGACCTGCACGTCAGCCGGGAGGACAAACTCTCCCTCGTACAGCATGAAACGGCCGTCCTGCCATTCGATCCGCAGCAGATGGCGCTGGTCGGATTGAAACTGCCAGATGTGCTGCTCTCCTGACGAAGGGAACGGGGTTTTGCCCTGGGCCGTCACGTGACCGGTGTAGTGTTCCTCCAGATGATAGGCGACCCCGTCCATTTCAATGGTGGTCGGGACCGCATCGACGGAATCCAACCGGCCGTCAATGGCGCTGTAGAGCTGGTACACCACCTGTTCCCGCTCTTCGATGTGGAGATAGCGAATCTGATGGCCGTCCTGCAGGGTCAGCATCACGGCGTTTCGACTGACGTTCCGGGTCCTGCCCGTCACCTGGTAGGTGACCAGGGAAACCTCCACCACATCTCCCGGCCCCACGGTGAGGATGCCGGGCTCTACCCGCGGCGGCTCATGCTTGGCAAAGAGATGGTGGATTCGCTTGAACAAACTCATGGATGCGCTCCTTTCCGGCCCGCTCTACAAACAGGCGGCCAAAATCAAGGCGCCGACGATGTGGAAAGAGCCGGCCAACAGTGCGTACGAGACTTTTCCCTGCCGCGTTCCTTCGTCCAAATCAAACGAAGCGGCCTTTTTCAACAGCAGTTCGACAATCCATTCCAGAATAAACAAAATGACAAACGAGACCACAGACACCAAGAGGGCAATCCACAAATCGTTTGAAGTGGCAATCGACCGGGACAAGATATAGCCCTGGGCAAACAGCTTCATGACAAAACGGGTCGTCACCGCCACGTTCCCGTTCTTCATCTCCGTAATGTCCTTGTACCTGGTGAACAGCGCGTCCACCCACATGAGCACAAACAAGAGAATGGCGCCGGCCCCGGTCCACACCAGCATGGCCAGCACTTCGATCCACGACAATGGCCATCCCTCCACACGGTCAATATTCACTTGCGGCAGCGCGCCGAAACAGGGAAGAGGGGAACCGCCCGGAGCGGTTTACCCCTCGTATTTTTTCAGCAGGGCCGCCAGTTCGTCTTCGATTTGCTGATCCCGGTTCAGCTTGGCGATCTCCTCGTCCAGCGACGTTTCTTTCTTGTACACGTCCCCGCTGGCCTCCGCTTCCGCTTCGAGCTGCAGCGCCTTCTCTTCCATGCGCTTCAACCCGGCCATCGCCGTATTCGCGTCAAACCCGGTCATCGCCTTGTTGATGTTTTTCTGGGCCTTGGCGGCGTTGACGCGGGCGACCAGGGTCTCCCGTTTGTGTTTCAGCTCGTTGATCTGCTTGCGCATTTCCGCCAGCTTCTCGCGCAGGTTGTCGGCCGCCCGTTTATTCTGCTCGTAGCTCGCCTTGTACTCCTCCATCTTCTGCTGAGCCGCTTTCTTTTCTTCCAGGGCGCGGCGGGCGAGATCGACGTTCTTCGCCTGCGCGGCCAGATGGGCCTGCTCGTCGCGCTTCTTGACGAGGGCTTCCTGCTCCTCGTACAGCAGCTTGAATTTTTTCTCCAGTGCAATCTGGGCGGCGACGGCTTTTTCCGCCTCTTCCAGATCCTCCTGCATGTCGCGCAGGTACTGGTCCGTCATTTTGATGGGGTCTTCCGCTTTTTCAATCAAAGCAAACAGATTGGCCATGGTCAGGTCTCGCAGACGTTTGAAAAAGGACATGACTTTTTTCCTCCTTGGGTAAGGGATCGTCAGCGCACGTGCGGCTGCGCTTCTCTATAACGTATCTACGAAAAAAGAGACGTCCCGGTTTCACCGGGACTCCTTCCTTTTGCGTATGTCGCCCGCACGCACGGCCTTGCTGCCGGCTTCCTGCTGCAAGCGCACCTTCCGCTCCCGGTCGTCCCACAGCAGATAGGCGTCGAAGCGCTCCTCTCCCTTTTGAAATCCTTTGATCGTATTGCTCCTGCCCGTCTCCATCAGCCGTTTGACGTTGGCGGCGGTGATTTTCTTGCCCAAAATGGTTTTGGACAGCGTCACGCCGCACCCGGTTTTGCGGTAGTTGGCGCAGCCGTAAAAATCCCCCTTGTCCACCAGATCGCCGCCGCAGGCGCGGCAGACGGCCACCTTTTTGCCCAGGCTGAACCGGGAGGCCTGCTTCGGCATCGCCGCCACGTCGTATCCGTCCAGATTCCAGCTTCGCGACTGCTCCACCGCATCCTGCACGATCTTGCGGGACAGCTTTTTCACCTGCTCCATGAACGCCTGCGGCGAGGCCAATCCCTGCCCGATCTCCGCCAGACGCTGCTCCCACCGGGCGGTCATTTCCGGCGAGGCCAGGATCTTGTCACCGATCAGGTCGATCAAGAGCATGCCCTTGGGGGTGGCGTACACCTGGTTCCGCTTGACCTCGATGTACTTTCGCTGCTTCAGCGTGGCGATGATGGCGGCGCGGGTCGCTTCGGTGCCCAGCCCTTCCGTCTTCATCAGCACCTTCTCCAGCTCTTCGTTGTCCAGATGCTTGCCCGCCGTCTTCATCAGCGTGATCAGTTGGCCTTCGGTGTAGCGCTTGGGCGGCTGCGTCCTGCTCTCCTTGACGCTGGCCTTGCGCACCCGGCCCTCTTCTCCCTCAGCCAGCGGCGGCAGTACCGGTTCGTCTTCCTCCTTCTCCTCGTCGAACAGCACCGACCGCCATCCGGCCCTGAGCTGCACCTTTCCCTTGCTGACAAATGCGGCCCGGCCGTCCACCAGCGTGACCACCGTGGTGTAATCAAACAGCGCGCTCTCGTAATGGGCGGCGATCAGCCGGCGGGCCACCAGGTCGTAGATTTTCCGCTCGTCATCCCCCAGCTTGGCCACGGTGGGCACCTGCTCCGTCGGGATAATCGCGTAGTGGTCCGTCACCTTTTTTTGGTTGACGTAGCGTCGATCCTGGGCGATCGAGGCTTTCGGAGCGGGAAAAAAGCCGCGGTACTCCGGCTGCCTGGCCAGCCTGGAGAGGATGTCGGGGAACGCCCGCGCCTCCTCGGCCGTCACAAAGGCGGAATCGGAGCGGGGATAGGAGAGATACCCCTTGACGTACAGCTTTTGCGCCACGTCCAGCGTCTTTTGCGGCGAAAACTTGTACAGCTTGTTGGCGGCCGCCTGCAGGGCGGAGAGGTTGAACAGGTACGGGGGCAGGAACTCTTTTCGCTCCGTCTTCACCTCCGACACACGCGCCGGTTTCTCGCGGCAAAACGCGGCGATCCGCTCCGCCAGCTCGGGGTCGTTGATCCGCGACTGCCCGTCCTTGTGCCAGACGCCTTCATACCGTTTGCCGTCCACGTCGAAGGTGGCCTTCACCTCCCAGAACGGTTCCGGCTTAAACGATGCGATTTCCTTTTCCCGCTTCACCACCAGCGCCAGGGTCGGGGTCTGCACCCGGCCGGCGGAGAACACGTCGCTGATCCCTTTTTCTTTCAGCAAAACGGTGTAGACGCGGGAGGCGTTCATGCCCACCAGCCAGTCGGCGCAGGCCCGGCTGTACGCCTCGTGGTACAGGCTGCGCGTCTGCTCCTCCTGCAGCAGCGATTCGAAGCCGGCGACGACGGCCCGCTCCGTCAGCGACGAGATCCACAGCCGCTTCATCGGCTTGCGAACCCCGCTCATCTCCACGATGGTCCGGACGATCAGCTCCCCTTCCCGTCCGGCGTCGCCCGCGTGGATGATCTCGTTCACATCGGGCCGCCTGAGAAGCTGCTTGATCACGCCGAACTGCTTGGCCTTGCCCTTTATCACCTGATGGCGAAACGATTTCGGAATGATCGGCAGCGTCTCCACCGTCCACTTTTTCCACGCGGGGTTGTACGCTTCCGGCGGCACCAGCTCGCACACGTGACCGACCGCCCAGGTGATGAACGCCCCCCGGGGAAACAGCCGGTTCGGCTGGATTTCCACATAGCCCTGCTTCTTTTTATGCACGAACGGACTGGCCAGCTTGAGCGCCTGGTCCGGTTTTTCGGCGATGATGACTTTCATGCGCGGCATTCTCCCCATCCGTCTGGAAACATTTGTTCTGACGTCTATTGTACTACAAGTCCGCAGACCTGTCCCGGCTTGTCCATCCGTTCCCCAAACCGGGGTACTTCCTCGTCGGCACCGGCCGTCTTCCGCTTTCCGAAAACACCACGCGGAACACGCGGCGATCAAGCAGGAAACAGCACCGGGATTTTGCCCCGGGCGTGCCGGCCAACATTGGGCGAGCGTACAGGCAAAACCCACGGGACACACATACAGTATGACTAATCGCGGAAAGGAGGGGAAGCGATGAGCAGTATCTTCAACAGTTGTGGACTGGACGAATTCGGTCTGGTGCTGGTGCTGTTTGTCCTGTTGGTGATCGTGGGCTGCAGCTGCAATTGACGAGGACTAAGCGGAGAAGACAGATACATGCAAAGGGAGAATTCGGGGGCGTTCTCCCCTTGCATGTTCTCCGCCCTTTTTGCAGGCATCACGCACGGAAGCGCAGCCATCGATGAAATGTCCACATCAGCCAGAGAAAGCCGAAATATCCGAAGACGGAATACAAATGGCGCCAGTCTTCACGATGGACAAACCATCCCGCCTTCTCGGACAAGGGTTCGGCCAGCGCCATCGCCAGGCTCAGCACCGTGATGAACGCGGCGCGGCCGAGAGCGGGCATCCGTTCGGCCCAGAACAGAAACCAGGCGGTAAAGAGGGGAAGCAGAATCAACGTAAAGGCCACGTTGATGTCAAACACGCCCGGAAACGGCCGGACGGGAAAGCTGTAGAACCCGCCGTTTACGAAAATCAGGTCCAAATAGGTTCCCGCCCAGGAAGCCAGGAGCATCCCCGGCACGTACCTTCTGAACGAGGCACGGCCGCCGTCAGGCAGGAAAGATCGCTTCCTTGGCGACAATCGCCCGTTCGATTTTCTCCAGCGTTTGACAATAGGCATCCTCCACATCACCGCCCGCCTCTTCGTTTTCATTCAGCAAAAACAGGATGCACCTCGCGTCCGTGCACCAATCCTCCGGTTCCGGCTCCGCATGGGTCACGTCGCCCCAGGCGTGGATGAGCCGGGGACTGTACAACCGTGCGGCGCCCGGGAGCAGTCGGCAGTTGGCCAGTTTTCGCTTGTAGGGGGAGCCCGGCACGGATTCGTTCACGTCATGGAACAGGTGCGGCCAGTAATCCTTGCGGGAACCGGTGTGCGGCTGCCGCACCGCCCACCCCGTCACCGCCCGCAGGACGTCGGGATCGCGAAACAAGAGGGCGTACAGCCGCTTTCCCAGGGCGATCCGTTCGGGCAGGGAGGCAAAATGACGCAAGGTTTGGCCAATCAACACCGGTTTGCCGCCATCGCCGCCCCGCCCCTCGGCCAGGCAGGGAAAGAGAATCTGATTCAGACCCAGCAGCTCCTGCAGCTTGAATTCCAGAGTGTGCAGCACGGTCTGCTGATAGTGGGGCTGTCGGATGACGTGCTTCTCCAGGTAACTCTGCTCGTTGATGACAAGCCCGATCGCCAGCAGCTCACAATCGCCAAACCGCCAGAATTCCTCCCACAGCACCTGCATGAAGCGGGAGACGTGCAGGTGCGGCAGCAGGTAAAACAGGTTGGCCTGCCTCTTCACGCTTTCCTCGTACACCAGCATTTGCGGATAGACGTCGTGGAAGATCAGCCAGTTTCCCCGCTCCAAAAACGCAAAAAAATCCTCCTGCTCCTTTCGGGAGAGGAGCCGGGACAGCAGTTCCCCCTTGATGTCCGTCATGTTCCACCCCCCGTTTCGGGAGACCATGTGGCCGAGCAGCGCCCAATGGATTTCGGGATGCCTGAGGTAAAACTGCAAATAGGCCATCGTCCGCGTGACATTGTTGCGATTATGCTGGCGTGTTTGTTCGCGGATGGCGTCCACCAGGGCCTGATCGCGGCCGGACAGCACAGCCAGGCCGCCGGGCTGTTCCGCCGATTTTCGCGTCAGCGCTCGTCTGATTCGCCAGAACGACGGAAACCGGCTCTGCCGACAGCGGGTCCATCGCTCCTTCAGCCATGAGATGCCCATAGACTCCTCTCCTCGCGTTCATCAACATGTATATGATGCCTGTACGCCTCTCCATGATCGCTTCGAGCGATGGGGTACTTCATTTCTTCTTGTCCGTCACTTCCTCGAAGTAGCCTATCAATTGAAGGGCAGCGCCGATCAGAGACAATACCTGCCCGATTAGCTGCAGTTCCTGTGCGGGTGTCAGCCGGTCCTCTTTTTCCTTCATGTCTTCTCCCCCAGTTTCATTTTCCATCAGGATATGCAAAAAACGCGCTTCCCGCTGCTTGGCGGAAAACGCGTTTTTCATCATGCTAGACGCTTTGCATCTCCTCTTTGCTGCTCCGGACGGACAGCCGGGGGAAGCGGCGCAGGCTGTAAACGGCGTTGGCCGCCGTACATGCAACCCGGTGCCGGCTGGTCTTCAGCGGTTTGGCAAACGCCGGGCGGTCCGTCAGTTTCCGCAGCCCCTCCAGCGTCACCCCCTGTTTCGCCAGAGCTTCCTCGAATTCCTTCTGGGCTGCTTGCTTTGCTTTGAACAGCATCATCTGCACCCTGCTGTAGACGTTGATCGCGCCGTCTCCCGTCGTCTCGATCGGGAGGAAAATGGCATCCGGGTACTTTTCCGTGATCAGCGACTGAACGCCGTCCGATACGCCGGAAGACGGCATGCAGCCGAACGGCTTGACGGAGATCGTCATGTTCACTTTTCGCTTGACCACGTTCAGGATCAGTTTGCCCACTTCCATGTGGCCTTCGCCGCCGCGCAGGTGGTTGTTGTAGTGCTGATGGGCGACCCGGGCCACCTCGTCCATGTCCGGCAGATGGTAGCCGGACAAGCCCAACAGCTTCGCGTAGCTGTAAAACATCAAGCGGAGGACGCGGTCGGCCGCCCACAGCATGCGCAGGCGCATGACAGGATTTTTGCCGGCGAGCCCGTAGCGGCCGCCGTCCTCGCCGCGCAGCTTCATGCGCTTCAGCGTGTCGTAGCGCCCTTCCCAGATCAGGTAGAGGATCCAGGCGGTCAGCGATTGCACGTCCACCTCGGCCCCTTCCTTTTCCAGAAAGCGCTGCAGTTGATAGTTGCCGTCCCCCTCCGTCGTCATCGCCCAAAACTCGCCGATGATGCTCACCTTGGGTTTTACCCGCGTCTTGTCCACCCGGATCGCCTGCAGCTCCCTGCGGCATGCCAGCAGGGCGGGAATCAGCCGCCTGCGCTGGCGCAGGGCCTCGTACAGACGATGTTTGCAGCTTTCGAGCGCGGCATCGGTGGCGCCCGGTTCCACCTCGTAGGGACGGATGCGGTAGCCGATGGCGTTCAAAATGTCGCCCAACAGGACCGCTTTCAAGAAGCTGAGGAAAAACGAGGTGTCCAGCTTGAGGGCGGAGTCGTCGCCGGTCGCCTGCTTCAACCCGCTCTGCTGCTGAAACAAGAGCACGCGGAAGCCGTCAAACCCGGCATCGCGCAGCGCCTTGCGATACTCCGTCACATACGTGCCGAAGCGGCAGGGCCCGCACGAACCGCTGGTGATGAACAGGTAGTTCTGGACGATCTCCTCTTTTGATTTGCCCTCCACGTCCCGCAGATGCGTCAAATGCTTGATCAGGTTGCCCACGGTAAAATACGTCGGGTTGCACTGGCCGCGGTTGCCGAACTCCTTGCCAAACCGGAGCGCCTCGTTGTCCGGACAGTCCAGGTGCTTCACGTTGTAGCCCAGCCCGGACAGCGCCCCTTCGACCAGGTAGTCGTGGGCCATGGTCAGTCCGCCGAAGAGGATGGTGGTGCTGGCTTTGTCCTTGGCCAAAAACTGGCGGGGAACCGGATCGAACCACTGCGACCGACTGGCTGTCAATCCCAGCGCCTGTTCCTGCTCCTCCTGAAAACGGCGCAATTCATCGGCAAAAGCGTTCTCGTTTACGGGAATTTCTTTGGTGGTTGACATGCGTTTTCGCCCCTTTCAGATTCGTCATGACGGGATCGATTCGTTGCCCGTCTGCGGGAAACCGGTCGGGTCCATCGCAGCCGCCGGTTCTTGCGTGTTGATGCCGAGCAGTTCCCGCCGCTTCTGTTCGATGCGCTGCTGAAGCTCCGCTTTTTTCGCGGCCACATCCTGCAGGCGCTCCTCGTGCAGACTCAGGCTGTGTGCATAGGTTTTTACACGAATGTTGATCGAGCCGCTCGGCTTGTTGGCGTCGATGTCGTGCAAGGCGGAGTAAGGCGTTCCCGCCGTCGAGATGACCGCGTCGATCAGCCCGTAGGTCGGCGCGTCGTGGCCGCACTTGAAGCTGGACAGATCAAGCACCGCGACGTTGGGATGGCGGGCGGCGAACTTGGCTGCCCACACCTTTTGCACGCTGTTGGAACTGAAGTTTTCCGGCCAGACGTCCGTCACCTCCAGCGCGTGCTCCACGCGCCCGCTCTCGATGTCGTCGCGGAAAAAGCGCCGCAGCCACTGCTCGTCCTTGGGGATGGAGCGCATCGAGAGAATGGGGTAGCCCAATACCTGAAACTCTTCCAGCACCCCGTGATTGAGGCCGGGATCGGAGTGGTACGGCCGCCCGATCATCAGGATGGCGAGACGGTTCTCCGCTTCCACCTGCTCCAGGATCACCTTGCCCCGCTCCTGCATTTCGGCGTCGAAGAGATCCATCGCCCGCCATCCCTGCTCCACGGCAAAATCGCTCTCGTCCTCGGTGATCTGCAGCACGTCCCGAAACGCCTCGAACAGCTGCTTCTTCATCATGTGCCGCTCCGTAAAGGTGACGGCCGGATCGAGGTAGGCGACGCCTCTCGTCGCAAAGAAGTCGATTTCTTTCGTAAAGGCCGCCTTGATCACGTTGGGCGCCCCCGCGACGATGGGACAGCTCGCCGAATCCATCACGTTCTGCAGGTGGGTCGGGATATGGGTGATGCACGGGAACACGATGCAGTCCAGCGGCTTTCGCTCGTGATGCTTGAACAGCAGGTTGTGGATGTGCGCCTGGGCCACCTTCGACGGGTAGCACGGGTCGATCGAGCCGTACTTGCCGCCCTCCAGCCACATCTCTTCGCTGGTGAAGTCGCTGAAGACGATGTTGTTCTTGTCGACGCCGAGCGCTTCAAAATAGGTGCGCCAAAACGGAGCCGTCGACCAGATGTTCAGCACCCGCGGAATTCCGATGCGCATCCGGCCGCGCCGCTCCGCCGCCTCCGCCGAGGAGCGCTGAAAATGGCGCGTATACACCTTTCTCCGCATGCCCCCAAGGCCCAGCAAGCCGCGCGTCACGACGACGTCGCTCACCGTCTCGTCCGCCGACGGCATCGGTTCCGGATCGTAGAAGTGCTGGAACATGCGGGTCGCTTCGTATTCCACCAGGTTGGGATAGTGCTTTTTCAGTTCCTGCCGCTTCTTGGTCAGGCGAATGACCGCCTCCTTGTCTTCCACCGTTCCCTTTTCGCAGCTAAAGCCGGAGATGTAGCGGGCCGTCTGTCCGTCCGGCGTCTCAGAGTCGATAAAGGTGCGGCTGCAGTGGTTGGGACAGAAGGTGCAGCGGGTGGATTCGTCGTTGCGGGTGATGTAAGTGAGCCCAATCGCTGCGTCCAACCCCAGGAAGGTGGAATATCCCCGCCGCTTGACGACGCGCAGAGTCTCCATCGCGGCGCCAATCGCGCCCGCTTCGCCGGGATGGGGATGCACGTACACCTCGGCGTCGGGAACCCGCTCCCGGATGTAGTCGACCTGCGCCTTGACGGCCGCCAGGTTGTACTGCGTGCCGCCCTGGAGGACGAATTTGCGGCCCAGCTCGGCCATGCGCGGAATCTGCACGACGTACTGCCAGACGTTTTTCGGCAGGACCAGGGCGAGGCCGGCCAGCAGTTCTTCCTTGGAATACCCTTCCTTTTGGAAATTGACCCGGTCGGCATCGAGGAACACCGCACAGCCGTACGAAAACTTGGGACTGAGATCCGCCTTGAAGGCCGTTTCCGCATACTCCTGGATGGGGATGCCGAACTGGTCGGCCATCGCCTGCAGCAGCATGCCGTTTCCCGCCGAGCATTGATTGGACAGCCGGAAGTTGCGGATGTCGCCGTTTTTCAAAAAGAGCACCTTGATGTCCTGTCCGCCAATGTCGCAGATCACGTCGACATCCCCGAACTGGTGGACGGCGCTCATCATGTGGGCGACCGTCTCCACGATGTTGACGTCCGCCCTGAGCGTCTTTTCCAGCACGTCCGCCGCGTACCCGGTGGCGCCAAAGCCGATGATCTCCAGCTCCGCTCCCTCGCCCGTCACCTTGTCGCGGATCCGCTGCAGCATCTCTTTGGTGTCTTCGAGAGGGTTGCCCTTGGACAGTTGGTACTCTTTCAAGAGAATGGTGCCGCTCTCGTCGACGAGCACCGCCTTGGACGACGTCGACCCTCCGTCCAGTCCGATCACCGCCCTCACTTTTTGCCCCGGCGAGAAGCTGGCGGGCGTGAACCGCGGGATGCTGTACGTGCGGCGGAATTCTTCCAGCTCGGTGACGCTGCCCACAAGCGGCGGGCCGGCATTTTCGCCCAGTTTGGCTTTGCGGCCGTGGGCGATGAAGGCCTTCAACGCTTCGATCCCCTTGTAGGCGCCGACCTCAGCCGGCTCGTGCATGCCGTACATGACGGCGCCGTACGCGGCGTAGTACTGGGAGTTTTCCGGCACAAAGATCAGCTCTTCGATGGGGATGTCCCTGGGGTACTGATATCCCCGCTCTTCCCACGTCTGCGGAATGCGCTTGCGCCAGCACTCCTGCAGGAACGGCAGGTATGTATTGGGACCACCCAGGAGCAGCACCCGGTGCCTGAGCGTGTTTCCCCGTGTGAGCACGGACAGGTTCTGCATGACGATCGCGTCCGCCAGCGAACACATGATTTCCGCCGCGGGTATGCCGCTCTTCACCAGGTTGACGATGTCCGTCTCCGCAAACACGCCGCATTTGGCGGCCACGTGGTGCAGTTTCGAATCGTCGAAATGCAGCCTGCCCACTTCCTCCATCGGCATGCCCACCTTGATCATGCACTTGTCGATGGTGGCTCCCGTCCCGGAGGCGCACTTGTCGTTCATCGAGGTGAGGGCTTGTTTGTCCCCCGTCTCTTCGTTCGCTTTGAAAATGATGATTTTCGCGTCCTGACCGCCCAGTTCGATCACGCTGCCCACGTCGGGGTGAAGCTGTTCCACCGCCATGGTGACGGCGTTCACTTCCTGGACGAACTTGGCGCCGACGTGTTCCGCAATCGGGCCGGCTCCGGAGCCGGTCATAAAGACACGAATGTTTTCACGCCGGACGTCGGCAAACTGATTGCCGATCGCCACCAGGAATTCGAGCACTTTTTCCGCCTGCTTGGTATGATGGCGCTGGTAGTCCGACCAGAGAATCTCCCTGGTGCGGGGATCGACCACGGTTGCTTTGACGGTGGTCGACCCGACGTCGACGCCGATGATGAGAGAATCTTGCCCTTTCGCTTCGTTTGCCACCGAACCACACCCTTCTCCAGAAAAATACATTAAGTAGCGTGGCAAAGTTTGAAGCAATCTATACATCATGGATATAGGGAAAAAGGGATGTGCCAACAACAAAACCCCTCCTCGGCAGCATCGAGGAGGGGTTGCGGGCAGCCGGCCTGTTCGCCGGGGTTCCGCGTGTCGTTTCTTCGCCTGCTAGTGAAGAACCGCACCGCCGCTCTCTTCTTTGCCGGCCGCCTCGGCAGGAAGCGGTTCAAAAGAGGGCGGGGCGATGATGTCGGGCGGCGGCAGATTGGCGGGCGGCTGCGGGGCTTCGGGGCTGTTCTTTGGCTGCGGAGGCGATTGCTGTCCGCCGGTTCCGCCCGAGGCGGGACTGTCCGCCGGGGAACCGCCCGTTCTCCCCCCTCCGGCCGACTCGTCGCCGGAAGCAGCCGGCTTGGACTTGCCGCCGCTGAGTGCAGGCGTAGAACCGGCAGCCGTTTGGCCGGTTCCCCCCGCCTGTTTGGGGGCTCCCGCCGACCCGTTTCCAGCCGTCTGTTTGCTTGCCGCTGCCGGCTCTTTTCGTTCCGCGCGGGCGTACTCGGCGACGGCCGCCTCGCTCAAGGTTCCGCCGGTTTTGACCCCCATGGCGCTTTGCAGGGCGGAGCGGACGTGATCCATCTTCTCTTTGGGCCACAGCGTGTACAAGAGGCGGGAATCCCACAAGGCGCCGTTGTCCAGCGAAACCATCCGCTCCGGGGAAAAGCCGGCGAAATCGAGGGCCAATCCGGTGATCTGCTCTTTGGACAGATCGGTTTTGACGTGCTGTCCCGCCGTCTCGAGAATGGCGAACGCGTTCGTCAGACCGTCCATCGACGTCACCTTGTCGGCCACGGCCTTGATCACGTCCTGCTGCCGCCGGTTGCGGTCAAAATCGCTGGAGTCGTATGCGTGTCCCCGCCGGTCCACACGGTGGCGGACAAAACCGAGAGCCTGCTCGCCGTTCAGCACCTGCCGCCCCTTTTTCAGACGCTTGTAGACGCCCCCTTGCGGCAGCTCATAGACGAGGTCGCGGTCGACCGTCACCTCTACCCCGCCCAGCTTGTCAATCACCGCGGTGAAGCCCTCAAAGTCGAACAGGATGTAATGCTGAACCGGGATGCCCACCATCGCTTCGACCGTTTTTTTCAACAGCGAGACGCCGTTTTCGGTCACCGTCTCGCCCCGCTGCTCCGCGCGAGTCCGCGCGCTTTCCCCGGCGGCAAACACGCTGTTGATTTTGTGGTACCCCGGGTAACCCGGCATCTGGACGCGGGTGTCGCGCGGCAGGGAGACCATCGTCACCTGCTGCGCGCCGGGATCGACGACGGCCAGAATCAGCACGTCGGTGTTTAACATGCCCTCCTGTTTCCGGGTGTCGGTCCCGACAATCAGCACGGAGAGCGGCTTCTTTTTCTCGTACGCCTGCTGTGCTGCGGGCTGGTCCGGCAGCTTGTACGGGTCATCCGTGATCGTCCCCAGGGTGTCGTTGATCCGGGTGATGCTGTAGGCGGCTCCGGCTGCCAGCAAACAGAGAAACAGGCAGCCCGCCAGCAGCAGGCGCATCCCCCATGTCCGCCGGCTCCGTCTGGCGCGGCGCCCCTTTTGTGCAGGAGCAGTCGCTTCATCCATCTTCCGCATGCGTCGTCAACTCCTCAATCCCAGTGTACGTGACGTTTGATTCGACGTTTCTACTTTTTCTGGAAAAAATATGTACCATTCTATCACAGTTTTGTCTGGTTTTGTAGAATGGTGATTTCTTGTTCAGCCTGTATATGGACTTACTGTCATCTTTATCGTCTCGTAGATTACGTACCTCTTGACACATTCCTCGTTTTTCCATATTGTTGAGTGCAGAAGAAAAGTTAGTTATATAGCTAACTTATAAATAAAGCGAGGATGATTCCATGGCCAAACCCAATGTCGTGTCCAAACAGGAACTGCTGCGTTCTGCGCAGCAATGCGTCGCCCGGCAAGGTCTGCAGGCGCTGACGCTTAAAGCGGTTGCAGAAGGGGCCAACGTCACGCCGGGCACTGTCTACTACCATTTTCGGAGCAAAGAACAGCTTATCCTGGAGTTGGTGCAGGAGATGTGCCGCCGATCCTGGCAGCACCTGGAGACGGACGCCGATACGGCGGACGGGTTCCTGGAGGCTGCGCTCGATTCGGCGAAAAGCCGCTGCTCGCATGAATCGTTGTACCATCGGCTGTTTTTTTCACTTGTCGCCGCCGGCTTTCACCAGGAGAAACTGCGGGCGGAACTGAGCCGCCTGCTTCAGGAGGAAAACGACGCGCTTGCCAGTCAGATCCGCCGCCATTGGCACGCCGAACAGTTGGGAGACATCTCAGCAGAGAGCTGGGCGCTGTTGATGAACGCCCTGATCGACGGACTGGCGCTGCAGGCACTTCTTTCTCCCACGTTTGACGTGGAACGTGCCTATGCCGACCTGGAAAAACTGATCCGCCGCCAGCTTCTGCCGCAAGGAGGGGCGTCGGCATGAACCTCTCCCTCCGCGCGATTGCGATTCCGACAGCGGCTGGCCTGATCGTCTGGGCGGCTGTGACGATGTTCTTTCGTTGGTTTGGGCATCTTATCCTGACGAGCGTACACGATGAGCGGTTTCCCGTAATCTTCATCGGGTTGGAGGGGGCCACTGGCATCGGCCTCTACCTGATCGGCTTGTTGTACCGAAAGATTGATCGTTCGCCCCGCGCTCTGCTGCGGTTCGCCCTGATCGGATCAGCGGTCGGCTTGATGCTGGACAGCGTTTCCCTTTCATTTCACCCGCTGTTTTTTCCCGGGATGAACCGGGATCAGGTACTGGCCTTTACCGTCTGGATGGCATTCGCCTACGGATTGTTTCTGATCATTCCCGCCCTCCAGAACGCACTTGCGCTCACCACAGGAAAACGGTAGTCTAAAACTATCCAAAAAGAAACCGGAACGTTTACGGGAAGCGGAGGGGCTGAGTGTGGAACGCGTACAGGTGCTGATCGCAGGCGGCGGCATCGCCGGGTTGTCCGCCGCCATCTGGTGTGAACGGCTCGGATTGTCCTGTGTCCTGGTGGAAAAAGGGGATCGGCTCGGCGGGCAGCTTTCGGACATCCACAACCAAATTTGGGACTTTCCGCCGCGCGTCTACCCGGACGGCGCGGCTTTGCTGGACGAACTGCTCGCCCATCGATCGATTCGCGCACTCCGCCCCCGCCTGGGGGAAGCGCTTCGGTCGGTCGATCTCGACGAGCACCTGGTCCATACCGACAAGGCGGTGTACCGGGCCGACTACCTGATCATCGCGACGGGAGTGCGCCCCAACCGGATTCCCGCCCTCGCCGGCTGTTCGCGGGTGCTGCCGCCGTGGTTCTCCACCACCTCGCAGGGAACCGCCGTCGCCGGCCAGGATGTGGCGGTGATCGGGGGCGGCGACCGGGCGGTGGAAAGCGCCTGCAACCTCCTGCCCCACGTCCGCAGCCTCTACCTCCTCGTCCGCAGCGATCGGCTGCGGGCCCGTCCGCAGTGGGTGGAGCGCCTCCACCCTCACCCTTCGCTCCACGTGCTGTGGGAGACAGTGGTGAGCGGCTGCCGGGAGCAAAACGGCAAAGCCGTGCTCACCCTGGATTCCCCCCGCCCCGGTACACCCCAAACGCTCGTCGTCGATTGGGTCCTGCCGCGAATCGGCGTGCGTGGAAACATCGACGGGCTGGGACAACTGCCTGCCTTGGAAGGCGGGTATCTGCAGGCTGACGTCAACCAGCAGGTCGGAGCCGACTGGGTCTACGCCATCGGAGACGTCGCCAACGGCGCCGCCTACGCCAGCCTGTCCCTCGCCGTCGGCCAAGCGATGAAGGCGGTCAAGCACATTTCGCTTCAGGTCCCGTCGCCGTAACCGATCGCGTCGGGTTACCATCCGAGCAAAAGGAGCCGTGATCATGTACTCGTTCGTCGATAACTTTGGCCTGCCGGTGACGCTTACGTTTGACCCGGCCGTCTACCGGAAACGGCGCGCCCGGCATGTACTGGTCTTTCCGTTTTGGAAAGGCCGGCTGGTTTTTACCCGCCACCGCACGCGGGGCATCGAGCTGCCCGGGGGCAAGGTGGAGCCGGGCGAATCCAGTCTGGCCGCCGCCGTCCGGGAAACCTACGAGGAAACCGGTGCCACGCTGGAGGCGATCGAACGCATCGGCCAATACACCGTCAACCACGATCTGGTCAAGGATATTTACGTCGCCCGCGTGCTGAACCTGGAGGCTGAGCCGCCCGGGGCGGACGTGGCGGAGCGGGTGTTGTTCGAAGAGACACCGCTCCAGGTACGGGATGATCCCCGCTTCAGCCGCTATCTGTACGACGATGTGTACCCGCTCGCGCTGGAGCGGGCAAGCCGCCATCCGTTTGCCGCAACGTGACAGGCATCCCCCCGCTCGTGGGCGATGCCTGTTTCAGCTTTTTCCTTTTTCCTTTTTCTCTCCCAACAGACGGTTGACCAGCTCGTTCGGATCAAACCCCATCCTGCGCACCGCCTCCGATCGCCGTCTCTCCTCGTCGCTCTCCGCCTGGAGTCCGAGGATTTCCGCCGCCTGCCGCATCGCTTCCGTCTCCTTTGCCTGCTCGTTCTCCGCTTGCGCCCGTTGGCCGGAAGCCTCCCGGGAATCCTGCTGCGGTTTCAGGAAGAACAGCGCGACCACCGCAAACAAAGCGGTCAAACCGGCGATGGAGTAAAACATCACGCTGCGGGAAATGCCCAGGAGCCAGGTAAACACCGGCGGTCCCACAGCCACGCCGATAAACCGGACGCCGCTGTAGAGCGACGTGATCATGCCCCTCTCCGCCTTTTTCACTGCCCCGACGATCATGCTGTTGAGACAGGGAAGGATCATGCCCGTTCCGGCGCTGCCGATCACCAGCACCCCGATCAGGAGGTACACCCCCTGCACAAAACTGGCGATCACGTAGGAGGCGGCCAGCAGGAACATCCCGCTGATCACGAACAGGCGCATCACGCGCAGCTTTTTCTTGATGATCAGGCCGGTCACGTACGCGACGATGCTCATCACCAGCAGCGGAATGGCCAGGAAGCCGCCCTTCAGCACACCGTCGATCTTGTACGTCTCCTCCAGCAGGTCAGACAGGTAAAAGAGCACGCCAAACAGCGTGAACAGGCAGATGCTGCCGATGAAGAACGCCGGCACCAGCCAGCGTCCGTGCTGCCGGAACACCTGCCCGATGGACTGCAGGTACTGGCTGACCTGCATCGGCTGTTTCTGCTGCCTGTTTTCCCGGGTACAGAACCAAAACAGCAGCAGGACCGCTCCGCAGATGATCGGAAACGCCAGAAACACCATGTACCAGGAAATCATGGCCAAAAGCGCGCCCAAAACCGGACTGAGCACCTTGCCCAAACCGTTGGATGTCTCCATCAAGCCCAGCGCCCGGCTCTCCGCCGCCCCGTTAAACAGGTCGCCCACCATCGCCATCGCGATCGGGGCGGTACCGGCGGCGCCGATGCCCTGCAGGACCCGCCCGATCATGATGATCCCGTACGGCTTGTCCCACCAGAGCGCCGCCAATCCGGCCAAAAGACCGCCCGCCCCGTACAGGATCAGGGACAGGATCACGACAATTTTGCGTCCAAACCGGTCGGACAGATAGCCCGCCAGCGGAATCACGACGCCCGCCGCGATGGAAAACGCGGTAATCAACAGGCTCGTCTGCAGGCCCGTCAGTTGCAGCTTGGCTTTCATCGTGGGCAGGACGGGGATCAGCATCGAGTTTCCCAACACCATGACCAGCGGGATGCCCGCCAGTCCCATCAGGTTTTTCGTGTTCTGTGCCATACCGTACTCCCTCGCGTCACGCGTATGCGCTGCCATCCCAGCGCAACCCATTGATAATCTGCCAATCCGGCTCCACGCCGATGCCCGCTCCCCCGGGCAGGGCCACCTGTCCGTTGACCGGGGTGACGGGAAACAGACGGGTAAACGGATTTTCCATGACGTCCCACTCCACCGGTTCGATCGGGTCGGCATCCATTTTGCTCCACGCCGGAAGACACGCCTGCGCGTATATCGCGTACAAACGAGCCAGCGATCCGTCAAACACGTGCGGAGAGACGCGGTGCCCGAACTGCCGCCCCACCTGCAAATTGAAGCGAAAGCCGTCCACCCCGTCGGCATGCATCGGATCGGGCTGGATGATGTCGACTGCTCCCTGCTTCAAGAGCGGCAGGTACTGGTGGCAGTGGATCAGGTTTTCTCCGCCGGCCAGCGGAATCGACAGCGCCTGCCGCAATTTGGCGTACTCCTCCGTCCGCTCCATCGGCATCGGTTCTTCCAGCCACATCCAGTTCTCATGACGGGAAAAGACCTGTTCCCACTGCCGGGCGGCGGCCAGATCGTAGCTTTGGTTGGCGTCTACCGCCACCTGGACGTCTGCCGGCAGGGACGCCATCAGCCGCTCGATGTGACGGCGGTCTTCCTGCCAGGAACGGCCCCCGATTTTCACCTTGATGCGGCGAAATCCGGCCTGCACCTGTTGTTCCACCAGCCGGACGGAATGCTCCGCCCAATCCGGCCGCTCGCTGTAGGATTGAAAGGACGCGTAAATCGGGATGCTGGTGTGGTACGCCCCTCCCCAGAGCTCGCAGACGGACAAGCCGGCCAGTTTGGCAGCGATCTCGGTCAGGGCCATGCTGACCGCCGCCGCGGAGCGTTGATGCCATTTGCCGATCACCTCCACCAGGCGCAGGCGGTCCGTCACCCGTTTGCCCATGAGGTACGGAACGATTCGCTCGCGAAATCCCTTGTCCAACGTCGGCAGCCAGTCCACCGCTTCTCCCCATCCGTCGGCCCCGGAGGTCGTGATGATGCGGATCAAGTAACAAGTGCGGTACTTCTTGTAGCCGTTGGCGTCGCCGTACGGCTGCGCCAGCCGATAGAGCAGCGGGTAGGTCTCCACGCGTTCGATCTGCATCTCATGTGCTCCTCACAACAGGTCGTCGCGTCCTTCGCGCTCCGCCCGCTCTCGTAGATACGCTTCGTAATCAAGGAACATGCCTTTGCCTTCCCCTTTGCGCATGTACTCCTCATAGGTGCCGCTGCGCATGAAATTGACGCTCTCCCGACCGTGGTAGCCGTCCATGTTCGTGTAGCCGATCTGCTCGACGGCCTCGACGGACCCGTCCGCCTCGTCGCTCTCCACGTACATCTCCTTGTAGTCGGTCTTGTCGTTGTCCACATAGGAAAACGGCGTGCTTGACGTTCCCCACGCCTCGACGATCTGCCAGGCGTCCTCCCCGTCGAAGCCGTTCTGCCCTTCCTTTTCGTCCAGCGAGGTGCGGCCGAACGGCGGCTGCAAAAACTCCTCTTCGATCGGACGGGACTCGTTGATGTTGGGCGCCGGTGCGTGTTCCTTGCAGGTTTGGGCGTGGGGCAGCGCCTCCAGCCGCTCTTCCGGGATGGGCTGCCCGCAGACGGTGCAGCGCCCGTACGTCCCTTCGTCCATGCGGGTGAGCGCCTGGTCGATCTCCTTCAGCGTCTCCCGGTCCAGACTGTCCAGCGCGAGGTCTTTTTCGCGCTCAAACAGCTCGCTGCCAATGTCGGCCGGGTGATTGTCGTACATGGAAAACTCCTGCAGGGATGTCGACATCTGCTCCCGCATGCCGTAGTGGGCCTGCACCCGCTCCTCCAGCTCCCGCTTTTCCTGCAGCAGCCGCTCCCTGAATCGAGCCAGCTTCTCCTTGTCCACGCATGCCACCCTCCTCTGTTTGGTTTCCTTGATGGGTAGTATGTCTTGCGGACAGCGAAAATAACCCCCTGCCTGCCCCGCGGCAGTACCGGCAGCGGTTGGCCGCCTTTTTGGAGGGACCCGGCAGACAAAAAAACGGCCCTGCCTCACCACGGGGGCACAGGCAGGGCCGTACAGCTTGTCGGATGAAGTTATTCCGCCACGTGGGCGTAGTGTTCGTGTACAATCGTCGCGCAGCGCTTGCAGAGGGTCGGATGGGCGCTGTCCGCCCCGACGTCCTGCTTCACCACGCGGCAGCGTTCGCACTTGACGCCGTCGGCGGGAGCGACGACGACCGCGATGCCTTCCAGCGCAGCCGCTTCGGCCGGCACGCTGGCACCGTGCGGATGCAGATCCACATGGGCGACGATGAACAGGTCGGCCAGGTCATCCATGGCGGACAAGACGCGTGCCACCTCTTCCGTTTGCGGATAGAGCGCCAGCTTGGCGTCGACGGAGTTGCCGAACACTTTGTTGCGGCGTGCTTCTTCCATCGCTTTCAGCACTTCGTCGCGCACCGCCAGGAACGCGTCCCACTTGCTCTCCATGTCCGCCGCGAAGCCGAGATGCTGTTCGTTCGCTTCCGGCATGTCGGTGAGCTGCACGCTTTCCTCGGCCACGCCCGGGATGTAGCTCCACACTTCGTCTGCGGTGTGCGGCAGGATCGGCGCCACCAGCTTCACCAGGTTCAACAGGCAGTCGTACATGACGGTCTGTGCGGCGCGGCGCTTGATGCTGTCGGGCGCTTCCACGTAGAGCCGGTCCTTGCAGATGTCCAGATAAAAGGCGGACAGGTCGATGACACAGAAGTTGTGAACGGCGTGGAACACCGTGTGGAATTGATAGTCGTCGTACGCCTTGCGCACCCGTTTGACCACCTGCGCCGCCTTGGCCAGCACGTAGCGGTCCAATTCACCCAACTGCTCGTACGGGACGCGGTCCTTCGCCGGATCGAAGCCGTTCAGGTTGCCCAACAGGAAGCGGAACGTGTTGCGGATCTTGCGGTACACTTCGGCGATCTGGTTGAGGATCGCGTCGGAAATCCGCACGTCTGCCTGGTAGTCCACGGACGCTACCCACAGGCGCAGGATGTCCGCCCCCAGCTTGTCGATCACCTCTTGCGGCACGATGACGTTGCCGAGCGACTTGGACATTTTGCGTCCTTCGCCGTCGAGGGCGAAGCCGTGGCTCAGCACCGCCTTGTACGGCGCCGTCCCGTAAACGGCCACCGACGTGGAGAGCGACGAGTTGAACCAGCCGCGGTACTGGTCCGATCCTTCCAGGTAGAGGTCAGCCGGCCATTTCAGCTCTTCCCGCTCTCTCAGCACTGCTTCGTGGCTGGAGCCGGAGTCGAACCACACGTCCATGATGTCCGTCTCTTTGCGGAACTCCGTGCAGCCGCACTTTTCGCAAGTCAGGCCCGGCGGCACCAGTTCGCTCGCTTCCCGAGCAAACCAGACGGAAGAGCCCTCTTTGCGGAACAGCTCCGCGATGTGATCGATCGTCGTGTCGTTGATCACCGGCTCGTTGCAGGATTTGCAGTAGAAGATCGGAATCGGCACGCCCCAGACGCGCTGACGGGAGATGCACCAGTCGCCGCGGTCGGCCACCATGTTGGCCAGGCGCGTTTCGCCCCAGTGCGGAAGCCACTGCACGTTTTTGATCGCTTCCAGCATCTGTTCGCGGAAGCCGTCGATCGACGCAAACCACTGCTCGGTCGCCCGGTAGATGACCGGCTTTTTCGTCCGCCAGTCGTGCGGGTAGGAGTGGGTGATGAAGCCCAGCTTCAAGAGCGCTCCCGCTTCTTCCAGCTTTTGTGTAACCGCCTTGTTGGCGTCCTCGTAGAACATGCCTTCGAAGCCCGGCGCTTCGGCGGTCATCTTGCCCTCGTGGTCAACCGGACAGAGCACGCCGAGACCGTATTTCTGGCCGACGTTGAAGTCGTCTTCCCCGTGACCCGGAGCGGTGTGGACGCAGCCCGTACCGGCGTCCAGGGTGACGTGTTCGCCCAGGATCAGCGGGGACGGACGGTCGTAAAACGGGTGCTTGGTCACGACGCCTTCCAGTTCGCTCCCCTTGAAGGCAGCCAGCACTTCCACGTTCTCCCATCCGATCTCCTTGGACGCTGCTTCCAGCAGACCGCTCGCCAGCAGGAATTTGCGGCCGTCCGCCTTCACCACGTTGTACTCCAGTTCCGGATGAATCGAGATGGCCAGGTTGGCCGGGATCGTCCACGGCGTGGTGGTCCAGATGACGACGCCGGTGTCCGTGTCCAGTTTGCCCTTGCCGTCGGTCACCTGGAAGCTGACGTAAATGGACGGCGAGCGCTTGTCTTTGTATTCGATTTCCGCGTCCGCCAAAGCCGTCTCGGACGACGGAGACCAGTAGACGCAGCGCAGCCCCTTGTAGATGTAGCCTTTTTTCGCCATCTCGCCGAAGATGCGGATTTGCCGCGCTTCATACTCCGGCTTCAGCGTCACGTACGGATTTTCCCAGTCGCCGCGGACGCCGAGCCGCTTGAACTGATCCCGCTGCTTTTCGATGTAGGACCAGGCGTACGCTTCACAGCGCTTGCGGAAGTCGTTTACCTCGATGTTGCGGCGGTCCAGCCCCTCGGCGTTGATGATCGCCTGCTCGATCGGCAGCCCGTGGGTATCCCAGCCGGGCACGTACGGCGCGCAGAAACCGGCCATCGACTTGTAGCGGACGATGAAGTCCTTGAGGATCTTGTTCAGCGCGTGGCCGATGTGAATGTTTCCGTTGGCGTACGGAGGACCGTCATGCAGAATGAATGCGGGACGTCCTTTTGTCCGCTCCTGCACTTTCCGGTAAATCTCCTGCTCATCCCAGCGGGCCTGTATCTGCGGTTCGCGGGTCGGCAGGTTGCCGCGCATGGGGAAGTCGGTTTTCGGCAGCGATAACGTTTTGCTGTAATCCATGGCCTGTTTTCACTCCTACTTGGTATCAAAATAAAAGCCTTCCCTCATCCCAAAAGGGACGAGAGAAGGCTCCCGTGGTACCACCCTGATTGAACGGAACGCCCCCTGCCGCAAGCCGGCAGTCGCCGCTCCGCTCCACTCGTTTCATTCGTAACGGGAATGACGCGCTCCCTTACTCGCCCGCCGGACGTGACGTCGGCAGCCGGCTTTCAGTTGTGAACTCCCGGGTGATTTTCGGCGACGGCAGCTGGCCGGGCTTTCACCTCTCCCCGGCTCTCTGGGCAGCGCTTGGTCACGTACTCTTCCCGTTCATCGTTGGTACAGTGATGAAAAGTTTGCAAATATTATAGTACCATCATGGCCTGAACGTCAACGGTTTATTCCGCCAACAGGGCGGACGTCGTGGAATCAGCCTGCTCGAGATCGTCCCACGCCCCGTTTTCCAGCATCTCCAACTGGGCTTCGAGCAGGGTGCGGAAGCGCATCCGATAGACGGAGGCGCGCTTTTTCAACTCTTCGATTTCAATCGCGATCTTGCGGGATTTCGCCAGTGCTTCGTTGACGATCCGGTCGGCGTTTTTCTCCGCTTCCTTCAGGATCAACTGCGCTTCCTTGCGGGCGTTGGACTTGACATCCTCGGCCGTTTCCTGGGCCACGAGGATGGATTTGCTCAGGTTCTCCTCCAGGCTCTTGTAGTGCTCCACCCGCTCGTTCAGCATGGCGACGCGCTCTTCCAGTTCCTTTTTTTCCTTTATCAGGAGTTCGAAGTCCTTGATCACCTGATCGAGGAACTCGTTCACTTCGTCAATGTTGTATCCGCGAAAACCCGTGCTGAATTCCTTATTGTGTATGTCCAATGGCGTTAAAGGCACATGAACCCCCCACTTTTCCCGGTAGTCGTACCCATTCTCTTCGACAGGCAAAGCCGCATTTCCTGCCGGATTTTGCAAAATTATTGAGCCTGCTCTCAGGTGACCAGCCCGACGATCATGCGCAGCCGTCCACTCCGCGTCGGACCGGTCACGTCCAGCAGCTTGAACCGTCCGAATCCGGCCAGCGACACCATATCGCCCGGCTCCAGCAGATGCGACGGGTCGTCCACCACTTTCCAGTTGACCTTCAGCTTGCCCGCCCGGATCGGCACCAGCGCCTTTGCCCGCGACAGGTTGTACACCTCGCCGACGACCGCGTCGACGCGCGGCGACGGAACGGTGACCGTCTTTTCCGCAAACCGGGGAGCGGGCGGCTGAAACGACTCCCAATCAATCCGCTCGAATTGGACCGGCGTCCGGTGAATATGCGTCACCTGGGAACAGACGAAATCGGCCACTTCTTCCGCGATGACGACATGGATCGCCTCTTCGGCCACGATCATGTCGCCGAACTTCTCCCGCTTCAGCCCCACGTTCAGGAGCGCTCCCATCACATCCCGGTGCTCCAGTGTCCGGAAGCGCTGGTCGGCGGCAATCCGCAGCAGGGCCAGGCGGTAGTCCTCCGGCTCGGGCACGAGGTAATCGGGATGGAGCAGCACGCGCACCCGCTCCGCGCCGTCGTAGCCCCCGCTGGCCGAAACGGTCACGTCACGCACCTGCGAGGTGAGGCTCTGCATGATCGCAAGCTGCCTCGGGTCCAGAAAATCAGTAAGGCGCATGGCCTGCTTCCGCTCTGTCAGCGTCAGCATCTCCAGCGCCCGTTCCGCAAAGGGACGTTCCTCTTTTCGAAAATGATCAAACACGCTCATGCCGTCACGCACCTCACAGCAGCAGTTGCTGCAGGATCGCATTGAGGCCCCTGTGGGCGAAGTTGAGCGCGATCAGCGCCACGATCGGCGAGATGTCGATAAAGCCGAGCGGCGGGATAAAGCGGCGAAACGGCGCCAGAAACGGCTCCACCAACCGCTCCAGCAGTTGGCCGATGGGCGTTTCCCGCATCTGCGGCACCCACGACATGAGGACGTAGGCAATGACCATGAATTGATAGACGGTAAAAGCGTAATACACGATGGTAAATATGGCCGTTGTCATTCACTCACCCTTTTTGCTGAGTTCTCTTACTCTTCGACGACACTGGAGATCGTACCCTGGATGTCGACGTGATCCGGCGTGCAGACAAAGATGTAGTCGCCCACCTTTTGAATGTCTCCGTTCAGCGCGTACACCGTTCCGCTCAAAAAGTCGACGATGCGCTTGGCCTGTTCCTTGTCCACCCGCTGCAGGTTGACGACGACCGGCCGGCGGTGACGGAGGTTGTCAGCGATGTCCTGCGCGTCGCTGTAATGCCGTGGTTCACATAGAATCAACCGAATGCCCTCCTTTTCCCGCGCCTGAAACGGCACCACGTTGCTGGCGCGAGGCGCCGGCTGCCGTTTGGTGAAAGACTCCCGCTCCTGCTCTTCGCGCTCCTCTTCCACCGTCTCTTCGATGTACTCTTCGTTTTCCAATCCCAGGAACCCCATGATCTTGTTCATTACGCCCATGGCCATCCTCCTCTCGTGCGGAGTTACGGTGATTCCGGCTTTACCAGTACCGAACCGAGCCGGATATATGTCGCTCCTTCTTCAATCGCCACTTCAAAATCGTTGGACATGCCCATCGACAGCTCGTCGATTGCGGCGTGCGGAAAGTTCCAGCCGTTGATCCGCTCTTTCCATTCGCGCAGGCCGCGGAACACGGGACGCGCCTCCTCGGGATTTTCGACAAAAGGCGCCATGGTCATCAATCCGACGATCTTTATATGTTTCATATTACTGGTTTCCTGCAAAAAAGCCAATACGTCATTGGGACTAAGCCCAAATTTTGTCTCTTCTCCGGAGATATTGAGCTGCAGAAAACAGGAAACGACACGGTTCAGCGCTTCGCCGCGCTTGTTCAGCTCCTGGGCGAGCGAAAGCCTGTCCAGCGAGTGGATGAACGGAAACTTCCCTACAACGTCTTTTACCTTGTTGGTCTGCAGATGGCCGATGAAGTGCCACGTCCCCAGGTGGCCGTAGCGCTCGAACTTGGGCAGTGCATCCTGCACGCGGTTTTCCCCGATGTGCTCCACCCCGATGGCCAGCAAATCGCCGATCGTGTCGGCGTCGACGTACTTGGTGACGGCGATGACTTTCACCTCTTCCCGCTTCCGGTTGGCCCGGGCGCAGGCGGCCGCGATGCGCTCTTCGACGGCTGCCAGCCTCTCTTTCAGCATTTCCCTCTCTCTCGTCACGATTCGTTCACAGCTCCTTTTCAGACTCTCTCCACCCGATAAACGACGCCATCCGTCCCGTTTTCCCCGCCTCTTTCCGGTGGGAGAAAAACAGGTCGGTCCGGCAGCTTGTACACCATCCCGTGCGCAGCACGCGCTCTGGCGCGACGCCGCATTCCGCCAATATTTCCTCGTTCAGACGGGGCAGATCCAGCATGTACCGGCCGTTTTCCCTGGGAATCACGGCCGCTTCCCAGCGAGCAGCCGCCGTCCGCACCCGTTCCATGATTCGTTCGTCCACTTCGTAGCAGCAGCCGCCGATGGCAGGACCGATCGCCACCAGCAGCTCCTCCGCCCTGCTGCCGTAGTGACGCTGAAACGCCCGCACCATTTCCTCGGCAATACGCGCCACCGTCCCCTTCCAGCCGGCGTGGGCCAAGCCGATCGCCCGCGACGCCGGATCGAGGAAAAACAGCGGCACGCAGTCGGCATAAAAGGACGTGAGCAGCACGCCCGGCTGATCCGTAAGCAGGCCGTCCGTCGCCGGTATCACGTCGTCCAGGCTCTCCCTGCCCGCACCTTTGGTTTTGAACGTCACCTGGCATACCCGGCTGCCGTGCACCTGGTCCGCGCACGTCCAGGCTTCAAACGGCATGCCCAGCTCCGCCGCCAGCTTGCGCCGGTTGGCCACCACGTGTTCCGGGTCGTCCCCCACGTGCAGGCCCATGTTAAAAGAGTGGTACGGCCCTTCGCTCACACCCCCGGTCCTGAGGGTAAACCCGGCCGCCAAGCCGGGAAAGCGCTCTTCCCACTCCCGCAGATGAAGCAGCGCGCCGCCCTCTCTGCCAACAAACGGTTCGTTCATGTTGTCACCTTCCTTATATGGCTTATGATACCACAGCCCAAAAGAAAAGAAAGGCTCTCTCTCGCCTTTCTATGCCCGGTATTCGTCTTCCCCGCTGGTTTTCGCCTCTACCCGCAGCGACTCCTCCAGGCGAACCAGAACGACGTCCTTGCCGATCTTGATGATGTTGCGCCAGGGAATCACGTAGTCGTTGCCCGCTGAAAAGAACCCGAGGAATTTGCCCGGTCCGGGGACGACAATCGCCTCCACCCGCCCGTGGCGCAGGTCTATCTCCAGGTCGGATATCTGCCCCAGCCGCTTGCCATCCAAAATGTTCACCACTTCTTTGGTCTGGAAGTCCGAGATCTTGACCATTTTCCTCACCCACTTTTTCTCCGTTAGTTCAAGTATATGACCGGGCAGACAAATATGCCCCGTGAAAAAGCGGAGAAAGATTGGACCGGCGTCACGGCAAGTCGTTTGCGCCGCCATCCTGGCCGATCAGCTTGGTCAATTGCGGACACACACTTTTCTTTGCCATACATAAGGTATCGTGAGAGGTTGGCCATGCAAAGGAGGTTCTCGGCGGTGGATACAGGCGACACGACCCGGAAACCCAGATTGCTTGATTTTCGCAAAACCATTCATTCCCAATTTGGCGAGGATGGCATCATTGAAAAGATTTTCGAGATCATCGGCACCACGTCAAAAGTATGCGTGGAATTTGGCGCGTGGGACGGCTTCTTTCTGTCCAATACGGCCGCCTTATGGACAAAAGACTGGAAAGGCGTATTGATTGAAGCGGAACAAAACAAGTTTCTTGCGCAGTTGGACAATGTGAGAAACTATTCGTGCGTGCCGATCCTGGCAAAGGTCGGGATCGACGAAGACAACCATTTGGAAACCATTTTGCACCGACGGGGCATCACGGAACCAATCGACCTGCTGTCGATTGACATTGACGGGAACGACTACTACATTTTTCAAAGCCTGACCACCCTCAGACCGCGTGTGATCATCTGTGAATACAATCCGACCATGCCGGCTCATATCGACATCTACCCCGATTACGACAACCACACCGGATGTTCGGTGGCCGCGCTGGTGAGAGTCGCCCGGTCGAAAGGGTATCAGTTGGCCGCGCTGACAGAGGTGAATGCTTTTTTTGTCGTTGAGGAGGAATTTGCGAAGCTTTCGTCATTTGAGACTCGTCTGGAGCAGATCAGAATCGATCGGCACTTGACGTACCTGATCCTGTCATTTTCCGGGGAATACCAATTGGTTTCGCTCCAAAGCGAAATGCCTTTCGAAATCACGGCACCCCTGCGGCACAAATTGCGGGGAACGTTCCATCAGCCCATCCCGCATGTTATCTGCATTAATCCGAAGCGTAAATAAACAGCAAACAAAAACCTCCGTCGCTGTTGGCACGGAGGCGGCATATGATGAGCGTTACGATTGCACGTGTTTTTGCATGTGGGCGATGGCCGCTTTTTCCAGCCGGGAGACCTGCGCCTGGGAAATACCAATCTCCTCGGCCACCTCCATCTGCGTCTTTCCTTCGTAGAAGCGCATCGAGAGAATCATCTTCTCCCGTTCGCCCAGCCTCTGCATGCCCTCGCGCAGGGCGATCTCTTCCACCCAGGTGGCATCCTTGTTTTTCTCGTCGCTGATCTGGTCCATCACGTAGATGGGATCGCCGCCGTCCTGATAGATCGGTTCAAACAGCGAGACCGGGTCCTGGATGGCGTCCAGCGCGAACACGACGTCTTCCTTGGGCACGTTCAGTTCCTGGGATATCTCGGTGATGGTGGGTTCCCGCGAGTGCTTGTTGGTCAGATTGTCCCGCACCTGAAGCGCTTTGTAGGCGATATCCCGCAGGGACCGCGATACGCGGATCGGGTTGTTGTCCCGCAGGTAGCGGCGAATCTCCCCGATGATCATCGGCACGGCGTACGTGGAAAACTTCACGTTTTGGCCGAGGTCAAAGTTGTCGATGGCCTTCATCAGTCCGATGCAGCCCACCTGAAACAGGTCATCCACGTACTCGCCCCGGTTGTTGAAGCGCTGGATCACGCTCAGCACCAGCCGCAGGTTTCCGTTGACCAGCTTCTCCCGCGCTGCCAGTTCGCCGCTCTGCAGGCGTTCGAACAGGTCCCTCATCTCTTTGTTGGTAAGCACCGGAAGCTTTGAGGTGTCCACCCCGCAAATCTCTACCTTGTTGCGCGTCACGTCTTTCCCTCCTCGAAGCAAGAAAGTTCCCAACCCGGTTGTCTTGAAAGGCCGCGTACCGACGCATGGCCGGATGAAAGAAAACTCGGCGATGGCCGAGCTTCCGGCGAGAGCGGAGCCGTGTGAAGGCGGTAGTACGAGCAAGTGGCGCTGCCACTGTCTGGCACGGTTTAGGAACAGTATCTCCTTCGACTGGGAAAATATGCGCTACACCATTTTGTTGAACTCTTTTCGCAACCGTTTTATAATTCGCTTTTCCAGGCGGGAAATGTACGACTGGGAGATGCCCAACAGATCGGCGACGTCCTTTTGCGTCTTCTCTTCTTCGCCCGCCAATCCGAAGCGCAGCTCCATGATGATGCGCTCCCTCTCCGTCAGCTTATCCAGCGCTTTTTTCAGCAGCTTGCGGTCCACCTGGTCTTCGATATTCTTGTAAATGGTGTCGTTATCCGTCCCCAACACGTCGGAGAGCAGCAGTTCGTTGCCGTCCCAGTCGATGTTGAGCGGTTCGTCGAACGACACTTCCGAGCGGATCTTGTTGTTCCGCCTGAGGTACATGAGAATTTCGTTTTCGATACAGCGGGAAGCGTAAGTGGCCAGCTTGATGTTTTTCTCCGGATCAAACGTGTTGACCGCCTTGATCAAGCCGATCGTCCCAATGCTGACCAGGTCCTCGATGTTGATCCCCGTGTTCTCGAACTTGCGGGCGATGTACACGACAAGCCGCAGGTTGCGCTCGATCAGCATGCTGCGCACGGCGGGATCGCCGGACGGCAGCCGGCTCAGGAGAATCTCTTCTTCTTCTCTGGTCAGCGGCGGCGGCAGGGCTTCACTTCCCCCGATGTAGTAGATCTCTTCGGCGCGTGCACCAATCCACAGCAGGAAACGGTACCAGAGCAATTGGAGTTGTAGGCGAAGTTTCACATACATACTAGCCCTCCTGTTCGCGTAAGGGAGTAAGGTTTTGGTCATCGCTTTGTATGATGGCGGGGTGCACGATGGCTTGATACCGGCCGTCGGCGGCCAACGGGATCGGATTGAGACCGATCAGCACTTTCCTGGTACAGTAGCGGGCGCCGTTTTGCACGATGATCACTTCGTCCGGCTTGACGGCGAGCAGAACATCCATCCCCCGGGACACGCTGCGGTAGGGAATCAGCCGCAGCCGCGGCTGCCATTCCGCGGGCACCTGCTCGAAGAGGCCGTCCAGGTTTTCCCATGCCGTCGGGCCGCCGGCGATCCGCTGGCGAAGCGAAGCCGGCAGGATATGGGCAACCAGTTCGCTCTCCACAATCATCACCGGCTGGCGGGTAATCGGCTCGTGGAGCTGGTTGCCGGTGTCCACCAGTCCGCGGCAGACGACGCGTTCCCCTGCGATCGTCACCGTCACCTCGGCGAGGAACGCCTCGATCCGTCGCGGCTCCTGAACGGCATGGTAGCTCTTCCGGCTGAGGACGCAGACGAGGGAAAACCCCACGGCAAGAACGCCCAGTGTCGGCTTGAACCCGATGCCGAATCCGTCGCTGTGGAGGGACACCAACCCGTTCAGGATCTCGTTGTGCGAGGCGAGGAAATACTGCAGGCCAAACACACCGCCGCCGAAGATGAAGGCCACGAAGTAGAAAATGGCGAGATTTTGCAGGAAGGCGCGCAGTCTTCGATTGCCAAACGCGATCCACAGCATGAGGACGGAAAACAGCAGCTTGACGGTCCACTGGTACATCGAGGCGAAGGAAGGGAGAAAGAAAAACACCAGGTACACAGACCCGAACAGAGAAGCCAGCAGGATCCTCCACCATATTACCCGCTCTTTGCGAAAATAGGCCGTAAACCAGAGCAGCAAGGTATCAATGGCCATATTCAGGAGTAGAATGATATCGAGATAGACGATCACTCTGCCTTCACCCCCGCCCGGCAAAGACAGTATATATCAATGTGTATGTAAAGTCTGTCAATTCTTGACCGTGTTTTTTCGGATTTTTTGTAGAAGGGACCAAGCGGACTGCGGGCGGTTTCGGACGGGGCGCATGACCGAAAGCAAACGGAAAGGGCTGTCGTTACAATGCGTACGACAGCCCTCAGTCTGAAAACAAACCGATTGTACCGAAGGAGAAGCATGTTTCCAGGCAGAGCGACTTGTGAGCCCTACCGAGCGGAGCAGCGATTTGCGGGAAAAAGGAGCGCCACCTCTGAATGGGCTGCGTAGCGATACGACTTTGGCGCTCCCCCGCAAATCGGTGAGGAGCGTGCAGTCTGGGCTTCCCTGTTGGGCGTTAACTGGGCCCCGCCGAACGCGAGCGTTAGCTTGTGTTCGGTGGGTAAAGCAAGGAGCGGATGACGGAAACGTGCTTCTCCCCCCAGCAGTCACGTTGTCTACACACTGAGGGCTGTCGCTACGATACGCACGACAGCCCCTTTTTTCGTTTTGATCGTCACAGGCGAAAGGCGCGCGATTTCAGCTCCACCGGAATGCCCGCCGTCACCAGAAACACCTGGTCGCTCGCTTCCGCCACCCGCTGATTCATGATACCGGCCGCATCCCGGAACATCCTGCCGAGCGGATTGTCGGGAACGATGCCGTACCCCACCTCGTTGGAGACCAGGATGATCGTTCCCGGAAACGACCGCAGCGCTTCCACCAGTTCGTCCACCTTTTCCAGCGTGTGCTCCATCGGCTGATCCCGCTCATGTCTCAGCAGCCAATTAGAGAGCCAGAGCGTCAGGCAGTCGACCAGAACCACGCGCTCGCCGGAGCCGATCGCCGGTTCGGAGGAGAGCCGGCGCAAAATGCCGGCGAGGTCGTACGGAATCTCAAACGTCTCCCACGAAAACGGCGACCGCTCGCGGCGCTGACGATGGCGGCGTACCCTCTCCCGCAGTTCCTCGTCAAAAACGGGGGACGTGGCGATGTACACCCCTTGTGAACCGAGACGGGCGGCGTACGCTTCCGCAAACGTGCTCTTGCCGCTCCGCGCGCCGCCTGTAACCAGCACGATCATGACGATCCCTCCTTTTTTCGGACACGCCCGCGATGAGCCGCTATTCGCTTCCCGATTGCAGCAGGATTTGCGGCGATTGGCGCACCGGGTGATCAATTACGATCGGCTGGGTGCCGTACACTTCCCGAATCACATCGGCGCGCACAATCTCCCGCGGGGTTCCGATCCGGCACGGCCGCCCCTTTTGCAGCAGGAGGAGCCGGTCGCAGTACAGCGACGCCAGATTCAAATCGTGCAGGACGGCGATCACGGTCACCCCCTCCTTTCGCTGCCAGGCGCGGACCATATCCATGAGCTGCACCTGATAGCCGATGTCCAGGTACGTCGTCGGCTCGTCCAGGAGCAGAAGCCGAGGCTGCTGGGCCATCGCCTTGGCCAAGGCCACCCGCTGCTTCTCTCCCCCGCTCAGCCATTCCAGCGTGCGGTGCTGCAGGTCGCTCAATCCGAGCATCTGGATGATTGCGTCAATCAACTGGGCGGCATCCTCCCGCTCTTCCCCGAGCCAATTCTGAAACGGAAACCGACCCATTTCCACCACGTCCCTGACCGTAAAGCCGACGGCCGGCAGGGGCTCCTGCTGCAGCACGGCAATCCGGCGGGCCCGCTCCTTGCGCGAGTGCGCTTCGATCGGCCGGCCGTCCAGCCAGATGTGCCCCGCATCGGGAGATTCGACGCCGGACAAGAGCTTCAACAAGGTGGATTTCCCGCTGCCGTTGGGGCCGATGATGCCGAAACATTCTCCGCTTTCCACCGAAAAATGAACGTCGTGCAGGACCGGAATGCCGTCGTACGCCTTTCCCACTCCGTCGACCCGTATCATCCGTCTACCTCCTCGCCAGCCGTTTGTTTTTCTTCAGCAGATAGGCAAAGAACGGCGCGCCCAGAAAGGCGGTGACCACCCCAAGCGGAATCTCCGTCGGGGCCAGGATCGTTCGTGCCAGCGTGTCCGCCCACAGCACATACGCGCCACCGTAAATCACCGACAACGGCAGCAGCAGGCGGTAGTCCGGCCCCGCCAGCAGGCGAACCAGATGGGGCACCACCAATCCGACAAAGCCGACGACCCCGGCGATGGAGACGGCAGCGGCGGTCAGCAAAGCGGACACGCACAAGACCACCAGTTTCGTCCGTTCCACATGAACCCCTAGGTGAGCGGCCTGCCGTTCGCCCAGCGCAAACAGGTTTAACGTCCGGCTGTAAGCGGCCAGCACGACCAGTCCGCCACAGAGGTAGGGAACCAGCACGGACGAAAACGCCCACCCCCGGTACGCCAGGCTGCCCATCAGCCAGAAGACGATCTCGTTCACTACCTGGTCGGAGAGCGAGACCATGAACGAGACCAGCGACCCCAGGAACGCCTGGATAACGACGCCCGACAGCAGCAGGGTTTCGACGTGAAACGTGCCGTTCGTGTTGGCCAGCCGGAGGACCGCCCACAGACTGCCCATGCCGGTCAAAAAAGCGGCGATCGGAACGGTCCATTGGCCAAGCAGGACAAACTGGTAGCCGAACAGGATGAGGAAAGCGGCGCCGACGGCAGACCCCGAAGCGACTCCCAGCGTGTAGGGATCGGCCAAAGGATTGCGCAGAACGCCCTGAAAACCGGCGCCGGCCAGCGACAGACAGGCCCCGACGAGAACAGCCAGCATGATACGGGGAAAACGCACTTTCATCACGATCTGCTCGGACGACGCCGGCCAATCGACGGGGACATGCTGGCCGATCACCGGAAGCTGATGAAGCAGGATGGCCCAGACCTGCGAGAGGGGCAGTTGGGCCGCTCCCAGCGACAAGCTGACCACGACCGACAGGAAAAGGAGCAGGCAGCCTGCTCCTCCCCACAGAAACAATCGCGTTCTCATCATTTCACCCGATCCGGGTAAATCGCTTTGGCCACCTCATACAGCCCCTGGGTGATCCGGGGGCCCGGGCGGGACAGCAGATTCTGGTCCACGCCGACGACCCGCTGATCGCGAACGGCCTTCATCTTGTCCCAACCGCTCCGCTTGCGGATGATCTGCTCCAGGGTCTGGCCGCTTTTCTCATCCGTCACGCCGCTCGCGTACAGAATCACGTCCGGGTCTTCTTTCAGCACCTTCTCCTCGCTGATCGGATTCCAGCCTTCCATGTCGGCGGCGATGTTGACGCCTCCCGCCAGCGTGATCAGCTCGTCCATGAATTCGCCCTTTCCGACGGTCCAGCCGGGCGCGAATTCGACGTACACCTTTTTCCGCTCGTTCGGCTTGACGTCCTGCACGGCGTTTTTCACCCGCTGGATGTCTTCCTTCATCCGCGCGACCACCGACTCCGCCTGTTCCTGCCGGTTGGTAATCTGCCCGATCAGCAGGATGTTGTTCATGATGTCCGCCGTCGTGCGGGGGTTGGTCTTCCAGACGACCAGGCCAAGCGAGCGCAGCTTTTCCGCCACCTGGTCCTGCATGGAAATACCCGTAATCACCAGGTCCGGCCGCTGGGCGATGATCGCCTCCTCGTTGGGGTTGACCACGCCCCCCACTTTCGGCTTGGCTTTGGCTTCCTCAGGGTAATCGTCGTAGTCAGAGACGGCCACCACGCGGTCGCCAAGCCCCAGGGCAAACAAGATTTCCGTTTCGGCCGGGGACGTGGAGACAATCCGCTCCGGGGCCTTGGCAAAGGTATGGGCGGTCCCGGTCGCATCCTTCACGGTGAGGGGATAGCTCGTCTGTTTGGCGCCTGGAGAAGTTGTCTGGCCGGACTTCTGTTCTGTGCCGGCCGCCGCCGGCGTGGGCGCCTGGTCCGGGCCGCCCGCGGTTTGTCCGCTGCCGCCGCAGCCGCCAAGCAGCGCCATTACCAGCGCACCCATTACGAGCCACAGGGATCGTTTCATCGTTCACTCTTCCTTTCCGTATGTATGAAAACCTTCTGACAGCCTGCCGCAAAGCGAAAAAACCCTTTGCATCCGCCGGGAAACAAAGGGTCAGCAAGCACCCGCTGCCGGAACACGATTCGATGGGACGTACGTCGAGTCCGTCTGTCATTATATCATTGGGGCGGCAAAAAAAGAAGATACACGGCACAGGGAAACCTGTCGCCGCATATCTTCTCCCTCCGGCTGCCCTACGCAGTTTGTACACCGCCCGGGACGGAGCCGAGCGCGAACCGGACCGCCGGGCGCGAAGCCTTTCCCTTCCGCACCGGCAGCCGGCTCCGTCCGCTCCCGTTTACCCAAGACGTTCTGCGCGGCTGGCACCTCCATACGCGAATGCCTGGCCGTCCTCCCCGATGTACAGATGCTCCGGGTGGGGATGGCTGAGAAAGTCGTGGTGGGAAATGGCCCACCCGTAGGCTCCGGCGTACAGGAACAGGACGATGTCGCCGATCCGCACGCGGGGGACGGGGACGTCTTGGGCCAGCACGTCTTTGGGCGTGCACAACTGGCCGACGACGCTGATCGCCGCATCGGTCCATTCCGTGCGGGGATAGGGATACGCCCACTCTTCCCGGGGGATGATCCGGAACGGATGACTGTGCTGCCAGGAGGCCGGCAGGCGGAAGTGATGGGTGCCGCCGCGGATGACGGCATACTTTTTACCGTGATTTTCCTTGAGGTCGATCACCTCGGCGGCGTAGTAGCCGCAGGAGGCGGTCAGGTATCGGCCGCACTCGAATACGACGGTGACGCCGGGCGGACACTTGGCCGCGAGCAGGGGGCCGAGGCGGGCGGCAAAGTCGTTCCAGCGAAACTGCCTTCCCAGGTCGGCATAGTTGACGCCGATGCCGCCGCCGACATTCAGGCAGGTGACGGTCAAACCGAACTGCTCGATCCAGCCCGTCAGCCGGTCGAGATAGGTGTCAATCAGGTGGAGATGCTGTCCGTGGTCCAGGTTGTTGGAGATCGAATGGAGGTGAAACCCTTCGATCCGAACGGACTCGTACTGCCGGGCGATCCGGATCACATCCGGCAGCCTGGCCTCGTCAATGCCGAACTGCGTGGGACGGCCGGCCATCGCCAGCGTCGCCTGCGGCAGCGGACCGCGCAGGTTCACCCGCAGCAGCACGGGCATTTGGATGCCGCGTGCGGCGGCGATGTGGGCCACCTTGTGCAGCTCATGCTCGCTTTCCACATGGATCAGGCTGACGTTGTGGCGCATCGCCCCATCAATCTCCTCGCGGGTCTTGCCGGGACCGCCGAAAATGATCGGGATGTCCGGAGCAACCGCCCTCACTTTTTCAATCTCCCCCAAGGAGGCCACTTCAAAGCCGTGGACGATGCCAGCCAGGGCCTCCAGGATCGGACGGCTGGTGTTGGCCTTGACGGCGTAAAACAGCCGGCACGACGGCGGGAGCGAATCGATCCGCCGGGCGGCATGACGGCGCAGGTGTTCCAGATCGTACACGAACGCGCAAAGCGGCCGGTCGCTTTGCCGGTGCTCACGCATCCGTTGGTGCAGAAGCTCTATCACTTTTTCCATGAAGCCCCTCCTGATTGATTGATGAAATGGATTGGCGTGCCGGACATGCGACGGCGTTTCTGCCCCGCCGCGGACAGCAGCGTGCAGCGTTGGCCGTGACCGGCAGCGCGTGGGTATCCCTGACAAAGACGCGCACTTCCGTGACGACATCCTTGCGATGGTCAAAACTGGAAGGTACAAGATCAGTTTAATTGATAATGATTATCGATGTCAATTGTAAATCCGGACAGCTTCCATTGTTGCAATATTCTGTTGATAAACGGCATTCAGGTCGCCCAACGAACATTCCCTGGGACGAGGTTCCGCACGTTCTCGGGATTTGGCATGATGCGGTAGGCATCTACCGTTGCCGTTTTCCCCCAGCCTGCATGTTATATAGGAAACGGCATTCTCGAAAGGCGGTATTCCCTTGCGAAGAAAACGGCAAAAACAGCACACCCATTCCATCGACTTCATCCGCTTCGCCGACACCCCGGAACACATTCATGCCTATTCGACCCGAACCAGTTTCAACAACGGGCACCGCCACCAGGTGCAGGGACGGACGTCGGGTCCCTACCGGGGGACGGGGCGGGGTCACGTCCACTACTACGAAGGCGTCACCTCGTTTGACGATGGCCACGTTCACTATTTCCGCGGATGGACCGGTCCGCCCATTTCGCTTCCCGGCGGCGGCCATTATCACACATTCGCGGGCGACACGACGCTCAACGACCGGCATATTCATTCCTACCGGGGCCGCACCAGCGAAGGCTACCGCTGACGCACCAGCGAAAGCTACCGCTGACCCGTCCCGCTGTCCCGTCGCAGAAAATCGAAAAAAACCTTGTCCCTTTTGCGGAACAAGGTTTTTTCTGTCTTTCCCTATTTTTTGTTGCGACGGCGGTTGCGCAGAAACGCCGGGATGTCCAGGTTGTCCAGATTGCTCATGGAGAAGAACGATTTTTCTTCTTCCTCTTCCTTGCTGCGGCCCGTATTGGCATTGGAGATCGGCGTCGGACGGTTGGTCGCGATCGGCTGCTGGGTACGACGGGCTGCTGACGCCTGTTTTTGGTTGTCTTCAAAACCGGTGGCGATGACTGTCACCACAATCTCGTTCTTCAAGTCCTCGTTGATGACGGCGCCGAAGATCATGTTGACGTCCGGATCGGCAGCGGACGACACGATGTCGGCGGCTTCGTTCACCTCGTACAGGCTGAGATTGGTACCGCCCGTAATGTTCATCAGCACGCCGCGAGCGCCGTCGATGGACGTTTCCAGCAGCGGGCTGGAAATGGCACGGCGAGCTGCCTCGGCCGCACGGTTTTCTCCGCTGCCCACCCCGATGCCCATCAGGGCGGAGCCGCGTTCGGTCATGATCGTCTTCACGTCGGCGAAGTCCAGGTTGATCAGGCCCGGCACCGCAATCAGGTCGGAAATGCCCTGCACGCCCTGGCGCAGGATGTTGTCCGCCTCGCGGAACGCTTCCAGCATGGGCGTGTTTTTATCCACGATTTCCAGCAGACGGTCGTTCGGGATCACGATCAGCGTGTCCACTTTTTCCTTCAGTGCGGCAATGCCCATTTCCCCCTGCATGGCGCGCTTGCGCCCTTCAAACGAGAAGGGACGGGTGACCACGCCTACGGTCAATGCGCCCAGTTCCTTGGCGATTTCAGCGACCACGGGAGCGGCGCCGGTACCGGTACCGCCGCCCATCCCTGCCGTCACGAACACCATGTCCGCGCCGCGCAGGGCGTTCTCGATCATTTCGCGGCTCTCTTCCGCTGCTTTCTTGCCGATTTCCGGGTTGGCCCCGGCACCCAGACCGCGCGTCAGCTTCTCCCCGATCTGCAGCTTGATCTCGGCGCTGGACAGTTGAAGAGCTTGCGCGTCCGTGTTCAGGGTGATGAATTCCACTCCTTTGACGCCGCCGGCAATCATGCGGTTCACCGCGTTGCTTCCGCCACCGCCGCAACCAATCACTTTAATTCGCGCAAAGGATTCCATATCCATATCAAATTCCAGCATCTTGCTAGTCCTCCCCAATTCAACTTGAGAAAAGCTTCGGCTGATGAAGCCTGCGGGCAAAACGGCAGACGCCCGTATTGTTTGGCCGTGTGCGGGATATTGTCAATCCTCTGCCGTTTCGCCCGATTGGAAATGTTTTGCGGTTGCAGTCGGTTAGATAAACTCGCTGAACCAGTTTTTCACTTTCTCCATGAAGCCGCCGCCTTCCTTCGGTTTGGAAACGGCCTGCTTCTGCGCCCCTTTAAACGGAGCGGTGTTGTTTACGCTGCGCCGCTCCATCTGCTGCAGGGCGTACTGAATCAGACCCACGCCGGTGGTATAGGCGGGATCCCGTACCCCGATGTAATCCGGGATGGCGATGCGGACCGGCGCGTCCAGTTCTTCCTTGGCCAGTTCCAGCATGCCCGGCATCGCCACGGTTCCCCCCGTGAGCACGTACCCGCCGGCGATTTCGTCGCGGAAGCCCAGCTTGTACACGGCCTCTTCCACGAGGTTGAAAATCTCCGCTGCACGCGGTTCGATGATCGTGGCCAGATCCACCTGGGTAAACTGTTTTTCCACATCGCTGCCGATGCGGGTCACTTTAAACGTGACGTCGTCGGAAGCTTCGTCAATCAAGGCGCAGCCGTGCTTCATCTTGACCCGGTCGGCCACGTCGGTATGCGTACGCAGGCCAAGCGCAATGTCATGGGTGATATGGTCGCCACCGATGCCAATGACGGTGGTGGCAGCCAGTTTCCCCTGTTTGAATACACCGATGGTCGTGGAACCGGCACCGATGTCGACCAGGACGACACCCATGTTCTTGTCGTCCTTGGAAAGCGCCACGGTGCTGGAGGCAAGCGGCTGCAGGAAGATTCCCGCCACGCGCAGGTTGGTGCGTTCGGCGCAGCGCACAATGTTATGTACGACCGTCTTGAGTCCGGTTACAATTGTTCCTTCCATTTCCAGCCGGACGCCGATCATGCCGCGCGGATCCTTGATGCTGCCTTGTCCGTCCACGATGTATTCATTCGGTACGACCTCGATAATTTCCCGATCAGGCGGAATGGCAACAACTTTCGCTGCCTGAATGACGCGTTGAATGTCTTCCTCTCGTATTTCACGGTCCTCGCTGGAAACAGCGACAACCCCTTGAGTTTCATGCAGCTCAATGTGGTTCCCGGTAATACCGACATACACTTCGTCAATCGATACTCCTACCATGCGTTCCGCATGGTCAACAGCTTCCCGGATGGCATGCACGGTTTGGTCGATGTCGACGATCACCCCTTTTTTGATCCCTTCGGAGTGAGCCTGACCGACACCGATGATGTTGATGGAACCGTTGTTGACCTCGCCAATCATGACGCGTACTTTGGACGTTCCAATATCTAGGCTGACGATAAGTTCATTACTTACCAAACCTGTGACACCTCCCCTGCTACGACTTTCGTCTTCGAGTAGTGAATGCATCTGCGTATTTTATTCCACACAGGACTACCATTCCCTTTTTTTCATCATGAATTTTTGTAAAAATATGACCTTCCTCCCAAAAAGCGCCCTACTCCTGCTCGTTGATCCAGCGGGACAATACGATCCGGCGGATGACCGCCAGGTTGTTGAACAGGCGGACCCCAAACGCAACGATGGCGGCGAGGTACAGGTCAATGCCCAGAAAACCGCCCATAAAGGCCAGTCCGGCCGCAAACAGCGTGTTGAAAAAGAAACCGGACATGAAGATGCGCACGTTGAACGTACGTTCCAGGTACGAGCGGATGCCGCCGAAAATCGTGTCCAGTCCGGCCAGGAGGGCGATGGAGAGGTAGCTAGCGTATTCCTGCGGCACGCGCCAATCCAGCAGCAAGCCGACAGCGATGCCGACGATCAAACCGACGAGCGGGAGCCACATGTTACGAATCTCCTTTTTCTTTGACAGGTTTCATGTATTGGATGACGTGCGGCTCACGATTGGCGGGAATGATGAGCTTGTCCCGCTTCTCGGCCACAATGGTCTTGTTGGCGAGCTTGAAATTCTCCTCCACGCCCTCCAGCTTCAAGGCGGACAGGAGCACATCCGGCTCCCCCAGCGCCTTCAGTTCATACGGCGGCTGAATCGTCTTCGTGTCGATCTGGATGGCGTCGCCGACCAAGCGGATGGACGTTGTGGCGATCAGGCGGTGTCCGTTGATGGAAACCGCTTGCGCGCCGTTGGCAAAGAGGATGTTGACCAGCCAGCGCAAATCCTCGTCGTCGACCGTATAGCCGCCTGCAGCCGGTTCGTGGGGGGACCCGTCCACCGCCGGATCGGCCGGCGGCTGCTGGGCTTCCACGATCCGCAGCACAATCCCTTCTCCCTCCACGCTGACCATGCCCGCCATGCGGCGGTTGCGCGCCAACTCTTCCTTCATGACCGAGATGCTCTCGTCTTCGTTGAGAGCCGTCTCGTACTGATAGTAGAGTTGGTTGTATTTGGAAATATCGGCCAGCAGATTCTTGTGTCTTTCTAACTCTTTCTGCAGCGTCGTGCGCAGTTCTGCGATGCTGCGGGACTCCTTGTGCACCGGATGCAGGTTGCTGCGAAGCTGTACCGTCAACATAACACCTATGATAGCACTAATAAAGGCAAGAATAAACGTGATTTTACGGCTTTTTTGCGACATGGGAAACGCTTCCTTCGCTAGGAGTGTTTGGTTTTGGCGTCACCGACAAAGGCAGGCAGGATCACCTTGTCCTTTTTTGCCACCTCGATCTGCACGAAATCCCGCAGCGTCTGCAGGACGCCGCCCGGCAGATTGAGGGCGCTTTCCAGCGTGTTCGGATCGCCGATGGCCGTAATGACGAACGGGGCGGCCGACTTGATGCCGTTGACGATGATCGTGGGGCCGACACAGCGGATGGACGAGTTGCTGACCAGCCGCTGGCCGTTGATGCTGATCGCTTCCGCTCCGGCGGCCCGCAGTTCGTTGACCACCAGGCGCACATCCTGCTCGTGGACGATGTAGTTGGTCACGTCGGCGCTGTTCGCCGCATTTTGACTGTCCTGCATCGTCACGACGACGCCCGGTCCCTCGACCGGCACGACACCCGCCATCATCCGCGCCGCTTCCAACTGGCTGAGAATCTCCGCCGCTTCCGACTTGCGCTGAGCCATCGCCTCCTCCACCTTGCCCACCTGACGCTGCAGGTCCAAGAGCTGGTCCTCGAGCTGGCGGTTCTGCTCCTTTTCCGCCAGGATGCGCTCGTTGAGCTGTGTCTCCTGCTGAAACTGCAGGTCGTTCAAACGTTCCGTCCGCAGCAGTTTGGTCGTTTCGATCGAAGTGGCGACGAGAAAGCCGGTGCAGAACGTGACGATGGTTAAATACAACTGAAACTTGTGGCGACCCATTGGCTGCTTCCCCTTTTACACGATACTAAGACTGTGGAGGCTGTGCTTCACCGGACTGCAGCGGGATCGGCGCATCCGGAGTTCCGTACGGCACGAACCACGGCTGCTCAAACAGGGAGAGCACTCCCTTGACGCCCTGCGGCAGTTCCTTGGCGATCGTCGGATACCAGTTGAGCATGGTGTCCAGTTTGTACAGCACGCTTCGCACCTCGTTGCCGTCGCGCATGTACAGCGTCACGCGCTGCTTGTCGTACACCGTGGGCGTCAGCGCGATGTCGGAGATCTCGCCGAGCACGCCCGGCGACATCTTGGCCAGCGCCTTCGCGAGCTGCGGGAGCAGTTCCGGTGCCGACCAGGAACTGATCAGCGGCCTGTCCACCACGCGTTTGGCAAAATTGACCTGTCTGAGCACCCGCCCGTTCTCCAGCAGCGGGTAGCGGCTGCCGTCCTGTCCGTTCCAGAACGCGACGCGCCGGTACTCCTGCACGTGCAGTCGGATCACGCCGGGAAAGGAACGCTCGACGGACACCTCCTTGATGCCTTCCAGCGGCTTCAGGCTTGTCCGCACATCGGATTCCCACACGTTGAGAAACTGCATCCCGATGACCAGGCCGGAGTTTTTCACAATTTGCTCGGCAGGGTAGATATCGTTGCCGTACACCTGAATCTGCTGAACCTTGCTGTATGGAGAGCGAATAAACACGATGATGAGAACGATCAGAAAGAACAGGCCGAGCAGAAACACCAGCTTGCGATTGCCTCTGCGCCTGGGGCGCTGTTCCTTGACATGCGGAATGCGTTCTTCGTATACCGCCATGAGCCTACCCTTCCTCACTAAACAAACTGTCGCGCGCGCAAGCCCGAAACACCGAATGCGCGGCGTCTTCGTACACACGGTTTCTACACAAAAAATGGATGGTCATGGAATATCTGACACCATACAAAACAGGGAAAGCGGCATAGCCTTATGCCGCTTGTCACTCTGCAACCTTACCTGAGCTATGTCGACGTGCGGGTGATTTCGGCGCCGAGCTGGCGAAGCTGCAGCTCCAGCCGTTCGTACCCGCGGTCGATGTGATGAATCTGCGCAACCGTGGTGGTGCCTTCCGCGGCCAACCCGGCGAGCACAAGCGCAGCGCCTGCCCGTAAATCGGTTGCTTCCACGCTCGTTCCCGTCAGCTTGTTGACGCCGCGAATGATCGCGGACCCCAGGTCGACGTATACGGAGGCGCCCATTCGCGCCAATTCGTTTACATGTTTGAACCTTCCCTCAAAAATGGTTTCCTTGATGACGCTCGTTCCCCTGGCCTGCGCCAAAAACACCATCAATTGCGCCTGCAAATCCGTCGGAAACCCCGGGAAGGGAGAGGTGATGATCCGTTCGTAGGCGCGAGGACGAGTCGTACTCTTGACTTCCATTATATCATGGTAGGTCTTGATTTCAACACCACAGCTACGGGCTACCTCGATCAGGGCGGTGAGATGTTCGGGAATGGTGTTGGTCAGCTCGATATGTCCCTGGGCGACGCCGGCCGCCAGCAGAAAGGTGCCCGTCACGATCCGGTCCGGAATGATCCGGTAGCTGACCGAACGCAGACGCGGAACGCCGCTGATCTCGATCGTATCGGTGCCGGCGCCGCGGATCCGCGCTCCCATGGCGTTCAGGAAATTTTGCAGGTCTACAATCTCCGGCTCACGCGCCGCGTTGCAGATGCGGGTCGTCCCCTTGGCGAGCACTGCCGCCATCATGATGTTTTCCGTCGCTCCCACACTGGGAAAGGACAGAAAGATGTTGGCCCCGCGCAGCTGCTGTGCCCGAAACGTGATGAAGCCTTCCGCTTCTTCGATTTTCGCGCCCAGTGCGGTCAGTCCCGCCAGGTGCAGATCGATCCGGCGCTCCCCGATATCGCATCCGCCCGGTCTGGATATGGTTACCTCGCCCAGGCGAGCGAGGAGCGGCCCCGCCAGAAAAATGGAAGAACGCATTTGGCCCATCAGTTCATCTGGCACGTGCGGTACGGAGACAGACGTCGTATCCAGATCAACACATCCGTCCGCATGCTTCGCCTTGGCCCCCAGGGCCGTCAGGATCTGCAGCATCACCTCGATGTCCTTGAGGTGGGGAACGTCGTAGATATAAAATTGCCCTTCCGTCAAAACGGATGCGGCAAGGATGGGAAGGGCAGCGTTCTTTGCTCCTTGGATCCGAAGCGAGCCGGACAGAGGTCTTCCGCCTTCGATCGTAAAAGTCTCCAAACTTTCACCTCCGTGTTACCCCTCGCCCACCACCAACACTTCCGGATGCATCTCGACGCCGAATTTTTCTTTGATCGTACATCTGATGTGATCCATCAGGGTGAGGACGTCGGCAGCCGTGGCCCCTCCGCGATTGACGATAAAGTTGGCGTGTATCTCAGAGACCTGAGCTCCTCCGATCTGAAAGCCTTTTAACCCGGCCGCCTCGATCAGCCGTCCGGCGTGATCCCCCGGCGGATTGCGGAACACGCTGCCGGCGCACGGCATCTGCAGGGGCTGCGTCTGCCGGCGGCGATCCTTGTACGAAGCCAGCGTGGCCGCAATCTCCTTGCGGTCGCCCTCGCGCAGCCGGAAGCGCGCCTCGAGCACGATCCCCTTGCGCTTTTGCAAGAGAGACGTACGATAGCTGAAGCTCAGCTCTTCATTGCTCAACACCCTTACCTCGCCATTTTCGAAGAGTATCTCGGCTTCTAGTAGAATACGTGAAAGATCTGATCCGTGCGCCCCCGCATTCATGTAGACGGCCCCGCCTACTGTACCAGGAATGCCTCCCGCAAACTCCATACCTGTTAACCCCATCTTGCCTGCCTCCACCGCCAGGCGGATCATGGAATATCCGGCACCCACACACACCTCTTCGCCCCTGAACTCGCAGTGACTCAAGCCCTCAGCCACCTTGAGCACGGCTCCGCGAATCCCTCCGTCCCTCACCAGAAGGTTGGAGCCGCGCCCGATAACACTCCAAGGAATTTCGTGACGATGGATGATTTGCAAGGCTGTCAGCAAGGATGCTTTATCCTTGGGCTGGATTAACAAGTCAGCAGGACCCCCGATCCGCCACGTCGTATGGTTGGCGAGAGGTTCATTGGTCCACACTTTTCCAATACCTGCTTGCCTCAACTCATCTGCGATTTGTTTCATCTGTGAACCTCCTGATACACATGCTAGGTCGGACCTATGTCTTATCACGTGTTTGCTTCATCCTATGCGATCGCCCATAACGGCGTGACAATCGCCCAGACGTCAGTTTTCGCCTCACAGGCTTTTCATCAGCCGATAGATTTCCGTCGCCGCCTGCGGCATGCCCAGCTTGAGCGAGGCGTCCCGCATGGACGTCCAGCGCTCCCGGTCGTCCAGCAGGCCGGTCAGCGACTGGCGCAGCCGCTCGCCTGTCAGCTCCCGCTCCAGGATCACTTCGGCCGCCCCGGCCTTCTCCAGTCCGCGCGCGTTTTTCTCCTGATGGTTGTTGGTCACGTACGGGGACGGGATCAGGATGGCGGGGATGCCCAAGGCGGTGATTTCCGCCAGCGTGGATGCGCCTGCCCGGCTGACCAGCACATGCGTGGCCGCCAGAACATCCGGCATATTGTGGACGAACGGCAGGAGGGAAATGTTGCGCGGCAGGTTTCCCTTTTCCCGCAAGGCGGCGGAAATCGCCTCGTAGTGAACCTCGCCGGTCACGTAGACAAAGTGGGTATCCTCAAATTGCTCCAGTTCCGGCACGATGGCCAGCACCGCTTCGTTGATCGCTTTCGCCCCGCGGCTGCCGCCAAACATGAGGACGATACGCTTGTCCCCGCCGACGCCCAAAAACGAACGGCCCGCCCGCTCGTCTCCGTGCATCACTTCCGTCGCCCGGGGATTGCCGGTCAGCACGCTTTTCGCCCGGGGAAATAACGACAGGGACTCGGCAAACGAGACGGCCACCTTGTCGACGAAACGGGCCAGAAATTTGTTGGTCAGGCCGGGTACCACGTTTTGTTCGTGGATGATGGTGGGAATCCCCAGCCGGGCCGCCGCGTAGACCACGGGACCGCAGACGTAGCCCCCGGTGCCGACGACCACGTCCGGCCGGAAGCTCCGCAGCATCCGTTTCGAAGCGGAGACGGCGCGGAAAAACTTCCACAGCGTCTTCACGTTGTCCAGGGTGAGCTTCCGCTTCAAGCCGGCGATTTCCACCGCTTCAAACGGAATCCCGGCCCGCGGCACGATCTGGGCCTCCAAGCCGTGCTTGCTGCCGATATACAAAAAGGCCGCCTGCGGTTCCTGGCGGGAAACTTCTTTCGCCACCGCAAGCGCCGGGTAAATATGTCCACCTGTGCCTCCGCCTGTGAGGACGACACGCATACGATCACCTTCTATTCTATCTGGAAAAACGCGAAATGTTTAACAGCACGCCGACCCCGGTCAGCATCAGCGTCAGCGACGAGCCGCCGTAGCTTAAAAACGGCAGGGTGATCCCGGTAACCGGAAACATGCCGGTCACCACGCCGACGTTGATGACCACCTGGATCGCGATCATCCCGATGATGCCCAGCGCCAGCAGGCTGCCGAACAAATCCGGCGCCGTAATTGCCGTGCGCATGCCCCGCCACAACAGCAGCAAAAACAAGAGGAGCACCAGCGTTCCGCCCACAAAGCCAAGCTCCTCGGCGATCACCGAGAAAATAAAGTCGTTGTACGGCTCCGGCAGGTAGAAGTGCTTCTGCCGGCTCTGCCCCAGCCCCAGGCCAAACAGTCCGCCGGGACCGATGGCGTACAGGGACTGGATGATCTGGTAACCGGTGTTCAGCGGGTCCTGCCAGGGGTCGAGAAACGAGGTAATCCGCTTGATCCGGTACGGCGCGGACAGGACCAGGCCGACAAACCCGGCCAGGCCGAGCACGCCCAGACCGGCGAAGTGGCTGATCTTTGCCCCGGCGGCGAAAATCATCACCAGCGCGGTTCCCATCAGCACGGTACCCGTCCCGAGGTCGGGCTGCAACATGATCAGGCCGAAACAGACGGCCGGAATCGCCAGCGCGGGAACCAGCCCTTTGCGAAACTGCACGATCTGCTTCTGATTGTCGGAGAGCCAGCGGGCCAAAAAGGCGACGACGCCCAGCTTGGCGAATTCGCCCGGCTGAATCCCGAAGGCGCCGATGCCCAGCCAGCTTTTGGAGCCGTTCACCTCGATGCCGATGACAAGCACCAGGATCAAGAGGCCGATGCTGGCGTAAAACCCGATTTTGGCCCACCGCTTCCAGATCCAGTAGTCCAGGTTCATCGTCAGGTACATGGAGGTGATCCCCAGGAGGGCAAAAATCAACTGCCGCTTGGCAAAGAAAAACGGGTCGTTGAACTTCTGCGCCACGATCGCGCTGGCGCTGTACACCATCACGATGCCTATTCCCAATAAAAAAAGTGTTGCAAAAATAATCACGAAGTCGGGAGCGGAGCGTGACTTGCTCATTGTGACAGGTCATCCTTTCTCGCGCCGTCCTTCGCTGATGGCAGCAACCCTGCTGTATGGGACGGACGTTATGCTAGGCTTGTTCTAAGTCTATGCACAGCGTCCTTAAACATGCTCCCCCGCACTTCGAACGAAGGGAACATGTCCCAGCTTGCGCACGCCGGACTGAGCAGCACCGCGTCGCCCGGCGCGGCCTCGCCGCTGGCGGCAAGAACGGCTTTTTCCACAGTATCGACATGGATGAGCCTGGTAATTCCTGCTTCTTTAGCCCGCTCCAGCAAAATCGGGGCGGTCTGTCCGAGCGCGACCACCGCTTTCACCCGCGGCCCGATGACCGGCACCAGCTCGCGAAAATCCACGCCCCGGTCCAGCCCGCCGCAGATCCAGACGATCGGTTCGTCCAGGGCCTGCAGCGCCCGCGAAGCCGCTTCCGGGTTGGTCGCCTTGGAGTCGTTGTAGTATTTGACGCCGTGAATCGTCGCCACGTACTCCATGCGGTGCTCCACGCCCGGAAAAGTGGAGAGCACCTTGGCGATGGACTGCTTGTCCGCTCCTGCCAGCCTGGTCACCAGCGCGGCTGCCAGGGCGTTGTCCAGATGGGCGACGGACAGGTCGGCCGCGGCCATGATCACGTCCCGCTCCCCCTCCGGCCCGACGAAGACGATGTCCCCGCCGTCCACATATACGCCCTGCGGCACCGGCTGCCGCTTGCTGAAATAGTAGGTGGCCGCCTTGATCTCCCCGCATTTGGCCAGCACGTCCGGCTGGTCGTACGGCAGGATGGCGATGTCGTCCGCCGTCTGGTTGGCAAACAGCTTCAGCTTGGCGGCCAGGTACTCGTCCATCGTGTGATGGTAGTCGAGGTGGGCCGGATACAGGTTCAGAAGCACGCCGATATGCGGCTTGAACGCCTGCGTCCCCATCAGTTGAAAGCTGCTCAGCTCCGCCACCAGGAGCTGGTCCGGGCGGGCCGTTTCGGCGAGCGAGCACAGCACCGTGCCGATGTTGCCCCCCACCAGGGAGTCGATGCCCGCTTCCTTGAGGATCAGCCCGATCAGCGTGGTCGTGGTGGTCTTGCCGTTGGAACCGGTGATGCCGATGATCGGCGCCTGCGAGATGAGGTAGGCCAGCTCCACCTCCGTCACCACCGGGATGCCGAGCGCCAGCGCTTTGGCCACCGGCGGCGCTTCGTAGGGGATGCCCGGGTTTTTCACCACCAGCGCCACGCCTTCGTGAATCAGGTCATCGGGGTGATGCCCGCAGATGACCGGAATGCCGAGCGCTTCCAGTTCGTCGGCTCCGGCCGCTTCCTCGCGCGGCTTTTTGTCGTTGACGACAACATGCGCGCCAAAGCGGTGCAGCAGTTTTGCCACCGCCACACCGCTTTTTGCCATGCCCAACACGACAATGTGCTGATTGTGATAACGTTTCATCGCATTGCCACCACCTCTAGGTACACGCCCAGTCCGGCAAAGATGATGCCCACCAGCCAGAAGGTGACGACAACGCGCCACTCCGACCACCCTGTCAGTTCAAAGTGGTGATGAAGCGGACTCATCCGGAAAATGCGCTTCCCTCTCGTTTTAAAGGAGACGACTTGCAGAATGACGGAGAGCGTCTCCACGACAAACACGCCGCCGATGACGGCCAACAGCAGCTCCGTCTTGGTCATGATCGCGATTCCCGCCAAGGCGCCGCCGAGCGCCAGCGACCCCGTGTCCCCCATGAAGACGCGGGCGGGATGCGCGTTGAAGACGAGAAAGCCGAGAACGGCCCCGACGACGGCCGCACTGAAGATGGCCGTGTCAAAATCCTGGCTGATCCAGGCGATGATGGCGTACGCCCCGAAGGCGATCGCGCCCGTCCCGGCGAGCAGGCCGTCCAGTCCGTCGGTGAGGTTGACGGCATTGGTCGTGCCTACCAAGAGAAACAGCAGAAACGGGAAGTAAAAGAGGCCGAGCTCCAGCTTCCACGGCGTCCCCGGCAGATGCAGCGTCGTATCGTGTCCCATCTGCACCAGGAGGTAATACGCGCCGACGGCCAGGAGGACTTGGCCGGTAAATTTCTGCTTGGCGGTCAGCCCGAGATTCCGCTTCCGGATGATTTTGATGTAGTCATCCAAAAATCCGATCAATCCGTATCCAAGTGTCACCAGCATCAAAAACAGGATTTCCGTAGTGATGTTGGCGAACTTCAGCACGGTAAAAATAAGTGCCATCAGGATAATCGTCCCACCCATGGTGGGAGTCCCTGCCTTTTTTTGGTGGGATTGCGGCCCTTCCTCCCGGATCGCCTGCCCGAATTTCAGGCGGCGCAGCACGGGGATGAACAGCGGACCGATCAGTACGGCAATGAGAAACGCGGCGACGATCGTGACGAGTAGTACATTGTCAGCGAACATGCCCGACCCTCCTTTCTCTGATGCTATTCATGGACGCGTGCCTCTATTCGTTCCGCCGTTCGGCGATGGCCTCCCGGGCCACTTCACGGTCGTCAAACGGCAGCACCTGTCCTTTGATGATTTGGTATGTTTCATGTCCCTTTCCGGCGATCAGGATGACGTCGTCCTGCTTGGCCTGCGCCACGGCGTAGCGGATCGCTTCCCTTCTGTCCACCATGGAGACGTATCGCTCCTTGGCCACTTCGGTGAGGCCCGCCAGCATGTCGTCAATGATCGCCTGCGGATCCTCGGAGCGCGGGTTATCTGACGTTAAGACGGTCAGGTCGGCGTATTTTGTTGCAATCCGCGCCATAATTGGGCGCTTGGTCCTGTCGCGGTCTCCGCCGCAGCCGACCACGCAGAAAATCCGCCCCTTGGCGAACTCCTTGACGGTCGCAAGCGCGTTTTCCAGGCTGTCCGGCGTGTGCGAGTAGTCAACCAGCACGGCAAACGGCTGGCCCGCGTCGACGGGTTCAAACCGCCCGTTTACGCCCGGCACCGCCTCCAGACTCGCCTTGATCTCGTCGAGCGGCACGCCTTCGGCCAGAGCGACGGCGATGGCGGCCAACGCGTTGTAGACGTTGAATTTGCCCACCAGCTTCAGATTGAGCCGGATGGAACCGGCGAAGGTGTGGGCGGTAAACGACGTGCCGCGGCTGGTGATCTCGATCTCGGCGGCCCGCACGTCGGCCGGATTGTCGATGCCGTACGTGATCACCCGGGCGGGTGTAACCCTGGCATACAGCTTCGACGCCTCGTCGTCGGCGTTCAGCACGGCCGTCTTCAACCGGTCGGGATCGTAGCTGTTTCCCAGTTGGGAGAACAGGAGCGACTTGGCGTAGCGGTAGTTCTCCATCGTCTTGTGAAAATCCAGGTGATCCTGCGTCAGGTTGGTAAAGACTGCGGTATGTACGTCGCAGCCGCGTACGCGCCCCTGCTCCAGGGCGTGGGAGGACACCTCGATGATCGCGTATTCCGTGTCGACATCGCGCATGCGGCGAAAAGCGTGCTGCAGGTCCAGCGCGTCCGGCGTGGTGTTTTTCACCTCTTCGGTGACATCGCCGATCCGCATGTGAATGGTGCCGATCAGCCCCGTGCGCTTGTTCTGGTCGCGCAGGATCTTGTCGATCAGATGGGTGGTGGTCGTCTTGCCGTTGGTTCCGGTCACCCCGATCAGCTTCAGCTCCCGCGTAGGCGACCCGTAAAAACGGTCAGCCAGCATAGCCATTGCCCGGCGGGTATCCGGTACCCGGACAACGGTCGCTGGCACGTCCACATCCTGTTCCGCGAGCACGGCGACGGCTCCGTTTTCCACCGCCTGCGCCGCGAAGGCATGACCATCCACGGTGAAGCCTGTCAGACAGACAAACAAGCAGCCGGGCTGTACTTTGCGTGAGTCTGCCGTCAATCCTGTAATCTCCAAGCTGTCGTCTCCCGTTACCCGCACCGGCAACAGAGGAGCAAGCAGATCCCGTAACAGCATAAAACAGGCACCCCATTCTCTCCCTATTATAGACAAAAGCCTTGCGATTTCTACAAAACGCGGCGGGTGAGGCTCCCGTGAAGCCTCCCCACCCCGCTTCCGAAATCTCATTGTATAGCTAATCGGCCGATTTGTCACCCAGATGGATACGAATTTTTGAGCCTTCCTCGATTTTTACTCCCGGGGCAGGCGACTGGCTGATCACGTGGGATCCCTTGCCGGAGACGACCAGCGGCAGCGTGTCGTAGGTGGTGACTACTTCCTGCATCGAAAGTCCCACCATGTTGGGTACTTCCACGTAACGCGTCTGGCCGAGGGCGGGATTGTACTCCCGCGCGATGCCGTTCTTCCGTTTCGGCACGCCCATATGCTGCAGCGACGATTCGATAATGCTTTTGACGCTTGGCGCGGCGATCAGCCCCCCGAAGGCGAGCGCCTTGGGGTTGTCGACGGCGAAATAGACCAGAATCTGGGGGTCGTCCGCCGGCGCGAAGCCGATAAAGGAGACGATGTACTCCCCGTTAACGTACCTGCCGTTTTTTACCTTCTGCGCCGTACCGGTCTTGCCGCCGACGCGGTAGCCCTCGATGTACGCCTTGTTCCCCGTTCCGCGCGCCACGACGCTCTCCAGCGCGTAGCGAACCTTGGCGGATGTCTCGGGCGTGATCACCTGGCGCACCTCGGTGGGAAGCGTCCTGCCCACCACGTCATGGGTCACGCTGTCCCGCCACTCTTTGGCCACATACGGCTTCATCAGCTTGCCGCCGTTGATCGCCGCAGCCACGGCGGCCATCTGCTGGATCGGCGTGACGGACACGCCCTGGCCGAACGAAGTGGTGCCCAATTCCACCGGCCCCACCCGGTTCATGTTGAACAGCAGGCCGTTTTCCTCCCCGATCAGATCGATGCCCGTCTTTTGCCCAAAGCCAAACTTTTTGATGTAGTCAAACAGCCGCTCCTTTTGCAGCCGCTGCCCCATCGTCACAAACCCCGGGTTGCAGGAGTTTTCCACCACTTCCAGCATGGTTTCCTGGCCGTGCCCCTGCCGTTTCCAGCAGCGCAGCCGCTTTCCGGCGACGACGATGTAGCCCGGATCGTAGAACCCTTCGTTCAGGCTGACCACGCCTTCGTTCAGCGCGGCGGCCAGGGTCACGATCTTGAACGTTGATCCGGGCTCATACGTCTTCCAGATCGGCAGGTTGCGGTTGTACACCTCGGACGGATAGTCTTTGTAACGGTCGGGCTGAAAGGTGGGGCGGCTGCCCATGCCGAGAATCTCGCCCGTCTTTGGATTCATGGCGATCGCCAGCACGTCGTCAGGCTGATAGGCGACCATCGCCTGATCCAGTTCCCGCTCGATAAACAACTGAATCGTGCTGTCGATGGTCAGGTACATGTCCATCCCGTCAACCGGGGCGATATACTGCTCCTCCCCGCCGGGCATCGTCTTTCCCCGCGCGTCGGCCAGGTACGAAACGTAACCGGGCTGGCCTTTGAGATACTCGTCGTACAAGCGTTCCAGACCGGTCAGTCCCTGGTTGTCGATCCCGGTAAAACCGAGCAGATGGGCGGCCATCGTGCCGTGCGGATAGAAGCGCTGGGTATCTTCCACCACCTCGATGCCGGGCAGGTTCAGCTCCTGAATCTGCTTGGCTTTCTCCGTGGAGATTTTCCGTCCTCCCGGCACGCGGTTAATCATCTCTCGTTTCGTAATGTCCTTGTAGACCTTTTCTTCGTCCTGGCCCAAAATGACCGCCAGCTTCCGCGCCGTCTCGCGCGCATCTTCCAGTTGGACCGGGATGGCCATGACCGTGGGAACGCTGATGTTGGTGACCAGTTCGTCGCCGTTGCGGTCGAGAATGCGTCCCCGCTTGGCTTCGAACGGAATGTTGCGGTTCCACAGCTTCAACGCCTTGTCCTGCAGCCAAGGCCCCTGCACCAGTTGCACGTATCCGAGACGGGTGATCAGCGCGGTGTACAGGACGATGCCGATCACCAAGGCGACAAAAATGCGGCGGCGCACAGTTACATTGGATACCCGCAAAGCGAGTCCCCCCTCACGGCGTAGGTTGTCTCTTTCCTACCCTATTCGCGGGGGGGACGGGTTAGAACTTACGGCGCCGGGGTTGTACCGCCTGCCGGGACGGCGCCGGCATCCGGCTGTCTGCCCGGCGGGACTTGACCTGCCGAGCCGGCTGTGCCCTCTGCCGCCGAAACCGGCGCGGTTGACGCGGCTCCCGATGCCCCGCCGGGCGGGGCGCCTCCTGTCGGCGCTCCGGTCGCGGCGGGCGTCTGCGGCAGTTGGGAAGCGGGCTGCAGCGTTACCTGCAGCTTTTCGCCTCCGTTGAGCACGGTGCCGGGCTTGATGCTCTGCTGGGTGACAAAACCGGTCCCGACCTGCGTGACCTGGATGTTCAAGAGCGAGGCGAACTCCATCACGTCACGCAGCGACCTGCCGGTAAAGTCCGGCATTTTCGCCCCTTTGACCCGATCCGTCACGAGGATCACGCGGGTGCCGGGGGGCACTTTTTCATAAGCGGCCGGGAACTGGCTGACGATCTTCGTGCCGGTTCCGACCACGTTCACGTCCAACTGGTCCTGCTGGGCCCGAAGCTGTGCGGCCGTCGTGGACATGCCGACCAGTTTGGGCACCGTCAGCTCCTTGACGGGCTGTACCGGCGTCAGGGAAGCGGCCGCCGCGGTCGTCTTGTCCGACGCCTGCTGCACCTGCTGCAGGTCGGGCTTTAGCTGCAGATACTGCAGGCTGCGCCCCATGACGGATGTAAAGATCGGCGCCACCACCTTGGCGCCCCACGTCCGATACGACTCGCCCACCTGCGGGTCGTCCACCACGACGTAGACGAGCAGGCGCGGATTGTCCTTGGGCGCAAAGCCGATGAAGGAGACGATGTAGTGGCCTTCCATGACCTGACCGTTGTCCGGGTTGTACTTCTGCGCCGTACCGGTCTTTCCGGCGACGTGATAGCCTTCGATCTTGTACGCTTTCCCCGTACCCTCATCGGCTGTGACGACCGTCTCCAGAATGTCGCGCACCTGCTTGGCGGTCGATTCCGTCACCACCCGGCGGACCACTTCCCGCTCGTTGCGCTTGACCACCGCGCCGGTGTTGGGATCGCGCAGTTCCTTGACGATGTGCGGCTTCAAAAGCTCGCCGCCGTTGGCGATCGCTCCCACCGCCATCACCTGCTGGATGGCCGTCACCGTCACCCCCTGGCCAAAGGTGGTAACCGCGACGTCGCGGGGCGAACGCGGATTTTCGAGGTTGTTCAGGTTGCCGGCCTTTTCGTTTGGCAGCTCGATGCCGGTAAGCTGGCCCATCCCGAAGTCCTTGAAGTACTTTTTCAGACGGTCCTGCTTCAGCCGGTCGTACCCCAGGATGACAAAGGCGACGTTGCTGGAGCGCTGCACGCCTTTGAGGAAGGTGATCGTGCCCCAGCCGGCCCCGTTGTTGTGGTCGCGGATCGGCGGACCGGGAATTTTCCTGTATGTACCCGACTGGTAGGTTTCATTCGGGTTGAACAGTCCCTCTTCGATGGCGGCCGCCAGCGTGATGATCTTGAACGTGGAGCCCGGTTCAAACATGCTCGTGACGGCGTGGTTGGTGTAGTTGGGAATCCCTTTGTAATACTCGTTGGGGTTGAACTGCGGCCGGTTGCCCATGGCCAGGATTTCGCCCGTGTTGGGATCGCTCACGACCACCGTCATGCCCTTCGGCTTGAACTCCTGTTCCGCCTTGTCCAGCGCCTGCTCCACGTAGCCCTGGATCGTCCGGTCGATCGTCAGGTAGACGTTGAGGCCGTCCTTGGCCGGTTTGTACTTGCGCTCCCCGTCCGGGAGCTGATATCCCAGCCTGTCCGTCAGCACCTGCATCTCGCCCTTTTCGCCGCGCAGTTCCTTGTCCAACTGCAGCTCGATGCCCATGCGCGGCGTGCCTTCAAAGTCCAGATAGCCGAGGACGTGGGTGGCAAAGCTGTCGTTGGGGTAATAGCGGCGGGTGGTTTCGATCAGCGTGATGCCGGGAAGCTGGTTCTCATCCACCTTTTGCCCGTTCGGCAGCGTCGGGTACTGCAGGGCGAGAATGCGGTTGCGCTGTTCTTCCGTAATCTTGTTGCCCCAGCGGCCCAGTTCCACCACTTTGGCGGTGGGGTTCGTCAGGTATTTGAGCAGTTTGTCCACCGGCGCGTTCAGAATGGGCGCCAGTCTGGAGGCTGTGTAGTACGGGTCTTTGACGTAATCCTGGTCCTTCTCGTCCTGCGGCTTCAGCCTGGCGTTTACCGTGTACGCCTTGCCTTCGAAGGCCAGCTTCTCGCCGTTGCGGTCGAGAATCTCTCCCCGCTTGGGCTTCAGCGTTTTTTCCATGTCGTCCCATTGGATTTTGGCGTAGTCCAAAAGCTTTGCCGCTTCCACGGTCTGAAGCCACCAGAGGCGCACCGTCAGGCCGGAAAACAGCAAGATGGTGCAGAGCGCCAGAAGCAGGATCCGCCAGTTGACGCGTCGTTTCGTGTCCATGCCCTCTCCCTCCAACACGACGGATGATGGCCGCCCCGCCGTGCAGGGGGGGCGGCTAAAAAGAAAAGCTTCTCCGATCCCCTGTCGGTGAAGCTGATGTCAGCATGTTGAACCTGTGAGTACGGCCGTATCCGCATGTCCCCGTCAGGAATTCGTTTTCGGCGGAGCGGGCTGTTTCGTCTTCGCATTTTGGTCATTCGGCATGGGCCCGTTCGCCGGACTCGTCTGCGGCGATCCCTGCCGCGCGGACTTCCCCTTGGGTTGACCGATGAGGTGCACGGCTTCCGGATTGTAAACCATTCCCATTTTTTGCGCTTCCCTGAGAATCCGGTCGCTGTTGCTCAACTGCTCGACCTGCAGCAGCAGCGCGGCGTTTTGCTCCTTCGTCTCCTTGATCTCTTTTTTCAGGCGCTGGATTTCGTAGTTGTACTGCGAGATTTGCGAGTAACGGACGCCGACCAGACCCACTCCCGCCACGATCAGCGAGATCAACAGCAGGTACAGCAGCTTTTCCTTGGTCGGAATGGACGGTTTGATGCGGATGGTTCGCTTGGTTTTGGTCACGGTGCGCGACTTTTCCAGTTCCACCGCAAGATTTCCCCGGTAGTAGTAGCTCATCTCGGTCTCCCTCCTTTGCGTGCAAGCCCGCGGGGCCTTACAGTTTTTCCGCCACCCGCAGCTTGGCCGAACGGGCCCGCGGATTGGCCGCCAATTCCGCTTCCGAAGGCAGAATCGGCTTTCTCGTTATGATTTTGACAGACGCCTGGTTCCCGCACGTGCAGACGGGAAACGACGGCGGACAGGTGCAGCCTTTGGCAAAATCCTGAAACACCTGCTTGCAGATCCGATCCTCCAGCGAATGAAACGTGATGACGCTGACTCTCCCCTGGGGCCGAAGCAGGCCGATCGCGTCCACGACCGCCTCGCGGAATGCATCCAGCTCGTCGTTGACCGCGATCCGGATGGCCTGAAACGTGCGCTTCGCCGGGTGGGGTCCACTCCGGCGGGCCGCCGCCGGAATCGCTTCCTTGATCAGCTCCACCAGCTCCCCGGTCGTCCGCACAGGGGCGTGTTTGCGCCGCTGTACGATTTGCCGGGCAATTCGCCGCGAAAATTTCTCTTCGCCGTACTCCCAGATGATCCGGGCCAGCTCTTCCTCGTCCCACTCGTTGACGACGTCGTAGGCGGACAGCGGCGCATCCTGATCCATCCGCATGTCCAGCGGCGCATCGGCATTGTAGCTGAAGCCGCGCTCCCCCTCGTCCAACTGGGGGGAGGAGACCCCCAGGTCAAACAGCACGCCGTCCACGCCGTCCAACCCGAGGTCGTTCACGACGTCTCGGATCCGGCGAAAGTTGCTTTTGACCAGCGTCACCTTATCGATGTAGGGAGCCAGCCGTTCGCGGGCGTTGTCCAGCGCCCAGTCGTCCTGGTCGATGGCGATCAGGCGTCCGCCTGCGCCCAGCCGGGACGCGATCAGGCTGCTGTGTCCCGCTCCGCCCAACGTGCAGTCCACATAGACGCCATCCGGCCGGATGTTCAGCCCGTCTACGGCTTCCTCCCTGAGTACGGTCACATGATGAAACGACAAAGGTTGTCACTCCCGATTCAAACGCGTAAGAAAAGGGTTGGCTGCCTTTTCAAACCGGATATTTTGCGCTGCCTGGACTCATGCTGTTACAAGTTGAAATCCACCAGCTTTTCGGCAATGTCCCCAAACGAACCCTCCGACTGAGCGAAGTACTCTTCCCAGCGCTCCTTGCTCCAGATCTCCACGCGGTTGGAGACGCCGATGACGACGCACTCCTTTTGGATGTCGGCGTACTGGCGCAAGGTGGGCGGTATGTTTACCCTTCCCTGCTTGTCCCACTCGCATTCGGTCGCGCCGGAAAAGAAGAACCGCGTGAAGGCGCGGGCGTCGGCCTTGGTAAAAGGGAGCGTCTTCAGCCGCTCCTCCAGCACTTTCCACTCTTCCATCGGGTAGACAAACAAACATTGATCGAGGCCGCGGGTAATGACGAAGGACGTGCCGAGCCCTTCACGGAATTTGGCGGGGATGGTCAATCGGCCTTTTTCATCGATGCTGTGCTGATATTCACCCATGAACACGGCCGCTTCCCCCACTTTCCTCCCACTGGGCTCCACTTTCCCCCACTTTTCCCCACTTGCTGCCTAGTTGTTATTATAAAAAAAAATCCTGCTTTTGTAAGCAGGATTTTTTCGCTGATTTTCTCGCCGGACTTGGACGGGTTTCGCGGGTTATTCGACCCAACTGTCCAGGTAGGCTTTCTGTTCCTCGGTCAGTTTGTCGATGCCGATTCCCAGCGCCTCCAGCTTGTAGCGCGCCACCATTTCGTCCAGCTCGTACGGAACGTTCAGCACGCGCTTGCCGATCGATTGGTAGTTTTTGTTTACGTATTCCAGGGAGACCGCCTGGAGGGCAAACGTCATGTCCATGATTTCCGCCGGGTGGCCGTCGCCCGCCGCCAGGTTGACGAGGCGTCCTTCCGCCAAGAGGTACAGTTTTCGACCGTCCGCCATGACAAATTCCTCGATGTCTTTGCGGACCGTGCGCTTCGATTTCGACAGTGCTTCCAGCTCCACCTTGTTCACTTCGACATCGAAGTGGCCGGCATTGGAGAGGATCGCCCCGTCTTTCATCACTTCGAAGTGCTCTTTGCGGATGACGTCGCGGTTGCCGGTAACGGTGACGAAGTAGTCGCCGTGCTTGGCCGCTTCGCTCATCGGCATCACTTCAAAGCCGTCCATGTACGCTTCGACCGCCTTGATCGCGTCCACTTCGGTCACGATCACTTTCGCCCCGAGGCCTTTGGCGCGCATCGCCACGCCTTTGCCGCACCAGCCGTAGCCGACGACGACCACGGTTTTGCCGGCGACGACCAGGTTCGTCGTGCGGTTGATGCCGTCCCAGACGGACTGCCCGGTACCGTAGCGGTTGTCAAACAGGTATTTGCAGAACGCGTCGTTGACCGCCACCATCGGGAATTCCAGCTTGCCCTCTTTTTCCAGCGCTTTCAGTCGCAGGATCCCGGTGGTCGTCTCCTCCGCGCCGCCGCGAATCTGGGCGAGCAGATCGCGGCGCTCGCTGTGCAGGATGGTCACCAGGTCGCCGCCGTCGTCTATGATCAGGTCCGGCCGGGTCTCCAGCGTTTTGATCAGGTGCTCCTTGTACTCGGCCGGCGCCGGATTGTACTTGGCAAATACGCGGATGCCGTCTTCCACCAGGGCCGCGCAGACGTCGTCCTGCGTGGAGAGCGGGTTGGAACCGGTAATCGTCACTTCGGCGCCGCCCGCCTGAATCACTTTGGCGAGGTACGCCGTCTTCGCCTCGAGGTGAAGCGAGATGGCCACTTTCAGGCCGGCAAACGGCTTTTCTTTTTCAAACCGCTCCCGGATGCGGTTCAATACCGGCATGTGCTCCTTGACCCAATCGATCTTCAGATGACCGCTGGGCGCGAGCGACATGTCTTTTACAATGCTTTCAGAAACCATCGTCATGACTGATGAACCTCCTTCATCTCAAAACACCTTACGTCCTATCTTATCATACGCATTTGCGGCCATCATCCCCCAATTCCCGTCGGTTCCACATTTGCCATGTGCCGCCAGCAATCCGGACTATTCCGCTTTGTCTTTGGTGCTTCACACGACGATTATACCTCCATTTGCCCGCCCGTCAACAGTTCCACAAAGCGGCGCAGCGCCTGCGGCATCCATTTCTTCTTGTGGTAGACGATCTGCCGGTAGACGCGGATGTCGGGATGGGAGAACGGCAGGATGGCCAGCGTGCCTTTGCGCGCCTCTTCCTCCACGGCGATCCGGGGCACCAGGGCGATGCCCAGACCGTACGCCACGCACTGCTTGATCGCTTCCAGGCTGCCGAACTCCAGCGCGTTCTCAATCGTCGCGCCGCAGTCGCGCAGCACCGCTTCCAGCATCGAGCGGTAGCTGCAGCCCGCCTCGGTAAAAATCTAGTTCTCTCCGGAAAAGTCGGCCGCCTCCACCCGCTCCCGGCGGGCCAGCGGATGATCGGGGGCAGCGATGACCACCAGCGACTCCTCCCCCAGGTTGATACAGGTCAGCTCCGGCTGGCACTGCAGCCCATCCAGCACCACGGCAAAATCGTAGGTCCCCTCCTTTACGCCCTGGCGCAGGTCGTGGCAGATACCCGGATGCAGCATGACGCGCATGCGCGGCTGTTCCTGCCGAAACCGGCGCAGGATCGGCGGCAGGTAAAAGGCGGCCAGCGATTCCACCGTGCCGATGGACAGCGTCCCGGCCAACTGCGCCTGTTCCGAAAGCTGGGCGCGCGCCTCGTCCAAGAGCGCCAGCATCTGCTCGCTGTAGGCCAGGAGCGCTTCGCCGGAATGCGTCAGCCTGATTTTCCGTCCCCAGCGCTCAAACAGGACGACGCCGAACTCCTGCTCCAGGTTTTGAATCTGCGTCGTGACGCTCGACTGCGCGTAGCCCAGCACTTCTGCGGCGCGGGTAAAACTCTGCCACTTGGCCACTTCGCGAAAGGTTTGCAGATAGCGGATATCCATGGCTTCCTCCTTTTTATCGAAAAGTCCGATTCAAACTATCAAATATTATAGATAACTCCGATGATACGGTCTATGCTACACTACGTGTGCATATGACACTGTGCAAAGTGAGGGATCGCCCATGGAGAAAACGTCGGCGAACGCGGCCGGTCTGTCGAAGACGCTGTCGCTGCCGCAAATCGTCGCGCTGTACATCGGGGCCGTCCTCGGGTCGGGGGTGCTGTTGATCCCCGGAATGGCCGCCGAAAAGGCCGGCCCCGCCTCTATCCTGGCCTGGCTGTTCATGTCGGTGCTGGTGGTGCCGATGGCCGTGACCATGGGACTGCTGTCCGCCCGCTATCCCAGTTCCGGCGGGGTCTCCACGTTTGTGCGGATGGCCTACGGCGACCGCTTCGGCAACATGGTCGGCTGGTTTTTCCTGCTGTCCGTGCCGATCGGCGCCCCGATCGTCGCGGTGACCGCTTCCAAATACGCGGCCGTCCTCCTCAAGTGGAGCGACGCGCATGTGTACGCGATGGCGGCGCTCATCCTGCTCACCGTCCTGATCATGAACACGTTTGGCCTGCAGGTGGCCAGCCGCGTGCAGACCGCGGTGGTGGCGCTGATTCTGGCGATTCTGGTGCTGGCCGTCGCCGCCGCGCTGCCGCATGCGTCCGTTTCCCACTTCACCCCGTTTGCCCCCCACGGCTGGCTGAGTGTGATAAAGGCGGCGGGATTATTGTTCTGGTGCTTCATCGGCTGGGAGGCGGTGACGCACCTCTCCGAAGAATTTGTCGATCCTCGAACAAACGCCATTCGCGGCGTGCTGTGGAGCGCCGGCATCGTGGCCCTGCTGTACGCGGCCGTGGCGCTGATGACGGTGGCCACCCACAGCTACGGCAACGGCTTGTCGGAGGCCTCGCTCAGCGTGATGGTGCAGTTGTCGTTCGGACCGGTCGGCGGGTGGGCCGTGGCGGTCACCGCCCTGTTTATCTGCGTCGCGTCGGTGAATGCCTACATCGGGGCCGCTTCCCGGATCGCCTATGCCCTGTCCCGGGAAGGGAGCGCTCCCCGCTGGTTCGGCCGCCTGCACGCCACCTACCGGACGCCGGTGGGGGGATTGGCCTTCCTGGCGTGCTGCTTTGCCGCCGTTCTCGGCGTGCTGTTCCTGGGATGGGTCGATCTCGCCCGGCTGATCGAACTGCCCAACGCCACGTTTTTTGCCACCTACATCGGCGGGTGTATCGCCGGCGTGCGCCTCCTGCACGACAGCCGGATCGGCCGGGCGGCCGCGTGGACGTCGCTGGCGGTCACGGTCACCCTCTACCCGTTTCTGGGATGGTCGGCCCTGTATCCGCTGGTGATCGCCGCCGCCCTCCTGCTGTGGGAAACGCGAAAAAAAGAGTAAGGCGTGCTTCGCCTTACTCTGAGTGTGTAGACAAAGTGACTGCTGGGGGGAGAAGCACGTTTCCGGCTTCCGCTCCATGCTCGCCCAGCAGGGAAGC
>NZ_VKJN01000022.1:0-58422 GCF_007197875.1 Brevibacillus sp. LEMMJ03
GGGCCAAATTCTGTTACAACTGTCCGTTCAGTTTCCGGAGCGAGTTCAACCATATCTCCGCTGAGCCTAACGGCTATTGGAGTTTACACAAAATCATTGACAGACCCTCGCCAAGCAAAATTTTAGTGATTTCGAGCCTTTAATCCGATCCATTCGCCTAAAACAGTGCTGTCATAACGACTACAAAAAGAATTAACGCAACAAATAATAAGGCAAAAATAATGCCCCATAAAACTTCTTGTTTTTTATTATCGGCAGAGCGAATATGGAGTATTTTTTTTAAAGCGAACAAGCCGATCAAAACGATCAACCCGATAACAAATGTACCTATTGATGCGTAGTATAATGTTATTTCTTCTTGGGTTGCTATAATAATAGCTAGAACTGTTAGCCATATGATTGCATATATTGCAATTATTTTTGACATGATTTTGTCCATGTATTACTCCTTGTTATTGTTTTCAACAAATCCACATTTTTACTAAAGTAAAGGGAGGAAATGAACTGCCAAGCTATTTTCCTCCCTCTTTTTTATTTCCCAAGCTTATTTAATTTTTAGAGCGATCGTCATATGTTCCTGTTAATGCTTTTTCTACATAGTATGGTGTTCTTGGGTGTTTACGCATCGTACTATGTCCTCCAAACTCATCATCCCAAATCAGGAATCTAGTATTCATTTCTACTGGAGAATCACCGAAGTCTTCCTCTGGGTCATAATCCGAGCCAAGAGCTGAATCAATATTTACTGGACCATCTTCAATATCTCCGTACAAAGGATAATCTCCCGTTTTATCATAATACTTTTCATTTACATATTCATTCCAACTCGAATAAGTTTTTGTCGGTCCAACCCCTAGTCCAGTCTGATATATGTTTCTTATATCGCCAAAATCCCCAACCAGTGTATTATAGCTCGGGTTCCATCCAGCAAAACCAATAAGTGGTTTGCTGAAATCATTTTCAAACTTCCTGGAACCATTCCACAATTCACTATCATCTCTATCTAAATCTCCAAAAGGTGCCTGATCGCTTCCAAAATGCGGAGTCCCCAGGGTAACCACCCTTTCAACATCTGCGCTTCTGATATTCTCAACTAAATACCGAGAAACCAAGCCTCCCATGCTATGCCCAACCAGATTTACATCCTGCGTTGAACTACTGAATACACTATTCTTCAACTCACGAATAACTGAATTTAGATGGTTAGCTGCTGTTCTAACACAACCTGAAGTACCATCAGCGTTATATATAAATGTAAAAATATCTTCATTAGGGGTATACCCGTAATCAATAATTAACTTTGGACCAAGCTCTTCATCATCAACAATTCCAGTTATTGAATGAACATCAATATTTGAATATGTAGTTTCTTCATGAGTGCTATAGCTTTCTCCAGTTATCGTTTCATAAGAACGAATGGGTTCAGAGGCCCAAGGTTCATCGTATCCAATATGATACCATCTATCTTCGAATCCCCAAGTGTCAGCCCCTCCCAATAAGCCATGAACTAAGATAACGGGTGTCTTTCCAGACTGGGTGGTGACAGCAGTAGCAGTAGCTATTGTCTCATCCCCCTGTTCATACACATCTTCTATTTTATAAGTAGACTCCAATAAATGGGTGTTATCAACATCATCCGCTTCGCCATCCAGACTGATATCATCATCATATTTTACAGTCTTTGAAATTTTAAATGTCCCATCATCACTAATGCTCTCAGCGTCGATTTCTAGTGGTAAATTGTTAAGTTTTACTTTCCCCTTTTTCTTCTTGAATTTTCCTTTTTTAGCTTCTTTTGTTGGTACATATTCTGTAAAATCTTTGCTGGATAGTAAAACAAAAGTCCCTCCTCCTAGAAACTCAACCTCTATTGAATTTGTCCTTTTGGAATACTTTTGTTCCTTAATAGGTTCTAACTGAACTTTCTTTTCATTGTATTTATATAAAACATAATCTTCATTTTTTCCTTTCTCATTAACTGGTATCGACAGATTAAATTCTATATTTGGATCCAAACTTACAATATTGAAAGTTAGCGCACTCCTTATTTCTTGGGCTAACAGAACTGGTGTCTGACGGACAATTACTTTCTGAGGAACGTTTGAAATTCCGATCATTTCGCCTTTTATGCCAAATTCATTTTTTGGAAATGTGTATTTATGTTTCTCATCCCCATCCAACTTTTTGTTGTTGTTTTCATCAGAATTTAATGGATCCGATCCTAAATACGAAATTTCAATACCATCTTTAAGACCGTCTCCATCAGTATCTGCAACTGATGGTTTTGTTTGGTATTTAACTATTTCAACTTTATCATCTAAACCATCGCCATCACTATCTTTAGCATCTAATTTTGTTCCCAATTCCTGTTCTTCAAGATTTGTAAGTCCGTCACCGTCATAATCTTCATCACCATCTAATATCCCATTACCATTAGTATCATTGTTTATTGTGCTGGTAATGAACAATTCATTAAAGTCTGTTAATCCATCATTATCGCTATCCTGTTTAAACTCTATACTGTCAATAGTTTTTTGCTTCGATTTTGCATAAGCTTCAGGTGTCATCACCCCTTGGAAGAAAAATAATGTAACAAGTGATGCTGATAACGTTAGAATATGCATTTTCTTCATTAACATTATTAAACCTCCTATTTTTCAATTTTTTACCTTTACATTGGTATTATACTCTTATAATTTTGACATATCAACACTTTATATGTCATATTTTGGGTTTCATCTTTAATCGTGCTTGAAATTTTTCTATCGTAGTTTTCGTTTTTTATATGGCTTGTTTACGAATCTCTACAGTCCCAAAAGGTGCACAGCCCAAACTGGTACGTCGCCTGCAATTCTATGAGTCCCTGATGCACCACTTCCTGTCGTCAGGCATTTGCTGTAGGGGCGGGACACTCATTGAGCCGTCTGAGATGGTCACTCCCGCCAAGTCTTGGCCATCGTTCCTCTATCTTCATTTGTCGAGTACATATTTTTTCGAAAAGCTTGAATGCCATGACCTTCATCTGCGGCTTGCCTTTAGCAAATACGCCGTAGCTATAAACGATTGAATTATCGATGCCTCATCAAATAGATGTCTATTATTCATGCTTTGTTCATATACATATTCCTCCCTTTCTACTAGACGCCCTAATTTCATCTAAGTAGCTTTCCCAATAGCCAAGCATTGCTCAGCGTGATATCCTTCAATAAATCTTTCGGTAACCCCAAAAGCAAAGCAAGCAAAAAAATAAACCACCAGCACTGAAGTGACCCCAAAAAGTTAGACAGTAATTTTAGTTAAGCCGCAAGTAAGGTTTGAGTTCGGTATTGCACTGGACTCAAGCCTTTTAATTTTGCCTTGATGCGTTTGTTGTTATAGTAGTCGATGTATTTTGCCAACTCTTGTTTAAAATGCTCAATGCTTTCAAACTCTTGCATATATAATAATTCCGATTTCAGGATACCAAAGAAGTTCTCCATGACAGCATTGTCATAACAGTTTCCTTTCCACGACATACTCTGCGTGACGTTCTTCTCTTTCAATGCATGTTGGTACTTGCTCATTTGGTAATGCCAGCCTTGATCTGAGTGAATAAGCAGCTCGTCTTCACTTTCGGGTACATAACTGAAGTCAAATAGCCGTTGACCTTCTTTGTCAACGGCTTGTCAAAAATCAATTGCAACGAGACTCCCTGTCAAGCGGACAACGCGTTCCTTCCTCCAACGCCGCGTCGCTTTCCGGAAGCTGGCGGATTGAGGCGATCAAGCGCGCGACCATCTCCCGCTGGCGTGCTGTCTCCGCGGCGTCCCATTTCCGTTCGTCCGCCATCAGTCTGACGACGCGCTCCGCCTGTTCTTCCGCCTTGTGCAGTTGAAAATAGGTCCAGCCGGTGCGCAGCCGCAGGAAGTCGACGGCGTGCACCGTCATCTCCTCCTCCACGGCGTATTGAATCTGCGCCCGCAGAAGCTGTTCGGGGGTAAGCGGCGGTTCCGGCAGCCGGTCGTAGATCCGCAGCGTGTTGGTGCCGTACGTGTCGAGCCACTCCTGCGCCGTCTCCCGGTCGACGCCTTTCTCCACCCCCAGCCGCAGCATCTCCCGCTTCCAGTCTTCATACCGCTCACGCCCGTGCCGCTCTCCGCCGCTGATCACAATCCGGTCGGTCGTGCAGCCGGGAAAGGACCGTCCTTCCCGCTCCCGCAGCGTCTGCGCTACCAGATCGACCACCTTTTCCGCCATCTTGCGGAAGCCCGTCAGCTTGCCTCCGGCGATGGTGATCAGTCCGGAAGGGGAATGAAACACCTCGTCTTTCCGCGACAGTTCCGACGGGCCTTTGCCCTCCTCGTAAATCAGCGGGCGCAGTCCGGCCCAATGGGAGAGCACGTCCCGCGGCTTCAGCCTGACATCGGGGAACATCGCGTTGACCGCGCGCAGCAGGTAGTCGCGGTCCGCGACGGTGGTGCGGGGCTGGTCGATGTCGTGTCGGTAGGGCGTGTCGGTCGTGCCGATGTAGGTGATCGTGCCGCGCGGAATGACGAACACCATGCGCCCGTCCGGGGTGTCAAAGTACGCCGATTGCGCCACCGGCAGGCGGTCGTAGGCGACCACCAGATGGACGCCTTTCGTCAGATAGAGGCGCTTGCCGGCAAGCGAGCCGTCCAAGCGGCGCAGTTCGTCCACCCAGGGGCCGGCGGCGTTGACGACGCATGTGGCGTACAGATCAAACGTCCGGCCCGACACGCCATCCGCGACGCGCACCCCCGTCAACCGGCCGTTGTCGTAGAGAAACTGGCGCGCTTCCGCGTAATTGACCGCCCGTGCCCCGTGTGCCACAGCCGTCTTCATGATGTCGAGCGTCAGGCGGGCGTCGTCCGTGCGGTATTCCACGTAGAGTCCGCCTCCTTTGAGCCGGTCCCGCTTGAGCAGCGGCTCCTGCCGGATCGTCTCGTCGCGGCTGAGCATTTTCCGCCGTTCCGTGCGCTCCACGCCGGCCAGCAGGTCGTACAGGTAGAGGCCGACCGACGAGGCCAGGTAGCCGTAGGTTCCCCCTTGGTAGATCGGCAGCAGCATCGGGGCGGGAATGACCAGATGGGGGGCGTTTTTGTACAGGATGGCCCGTTCTCTCCCCACTTCCCGCACCAGCTTCACTTCCCCCTGCTTCAGATACCGGAGCCCGCCGTGAATCAGTTTGGTGGAGCGGCTGCTCGTCCCCGAACCGAAGTCCGCCTTTTCCACCACGCCCACCTTCATGCCGCGGACGCTGGCGTCCAGCGCGATGCCCGCACCGGTAATCCCGCCGCCGATCACGAGCAGGTCAAGCGTCTCCCCCGCCATCTCCTGAAGTACAGCCAGCCGGCTGCTCGCTGAAAATTTCATTTTCACACAAAAGCCTCCTCTCCGGCAGGACGAAGCCTCCCTGTTGCAGCCGCTTCGCCCGCGCCGGTTCTTCTCACGCGCTCCATGTTTCATGCCGAAAAAAACCCCCCGTGAAAAGTGCGGCCTGAAGTCATCAGACAAGCCGTCCTTTCAAGGGGGTTCTCCTGTTCTCTTCCCTTTTTCCTATTCACAAGAAGACTTACACGAAAACTACGTCCACTAAAACCACAGGTCTTTGGTGCCGACCGACACGGCCAGCGCCCCTGCGGCAAGCGCGTCGTCAATTTCCTGCTTGGTGCCGACCAGTCCGCCGGCGATGATGGGCAGCGGCGTCAGGCCGGTCATCTCCTGGATCACCCTCGGCATCACGCCGGGCATCACTTCGACCGCATCCGGCATGCTCTGCTCCACGACCTTGATGCCTTTGATCACGGCGTTGCGGTCGATCAGAAAGATGCGCTGAATCGCCATCAGCCCCATCTCCTTGGCGACCCGAATCAGGTTGCTGCGGGTGGAGATGATGCCGGTCGGCGCGATGTATTGGGCCACGTACGCCACGCCGCTTTTGTCAGGGGCGATGCCCTCGATGAACTCCATGTGCAAAAAGACGCATTTGCCGGCCTGCTTGATCCGGTCCACCAGTTCCTTGATGTTGAAAATCGAGCCGGTCAACAGAAAGACGATATTCACGTCGCTTTTGATCGCGTCGTCCACATCGGCTTCCGATTGAACCGCGGCGATGGTCTGGTGTTCGACAAGATCGACAATAGGATACATCCGTTACCCTCCAGGTCAGGTTGGTTGCTCCTATTATACCACCACTTTCTAAATGTTCACAATTTCTTTAATACTGTTTAAAATATAGCGCGGACGGTATTCGCTCCGCTCGGCCATCTCCCTGGTGGAGATGCCGGTCAGCACGAGGACGGAATTCATCCCGGTGTCATTGCCCATCTTGATGTCCGTTTCCAGCCGGTCGCCCACCATGTAGCAGGAAGCGTAGTCCAGCCCCAGATGGCGGACGGCCGCTTCCGCCGCGATCGGGGAGGGTTTGCCCACCACGAGGTCGACCGGCCTGCCCGTCGCCCCTTCCAATGCCCCGATAAACGCGCCGGTGTCCGGGATTTGTCCGTCTTCCAGCGGGCACGTCCGGTCCGGGTTGGACGCGATCACCTTGGCTCCCCGCACCGCCGCCTGGTACAAAGCGTTCAGCATCCCGTAGCTGAACTGCCGGTCCCAGGACAGGACGACGTACTGCACATCGTGCGGGTCGTCGCTCATGACGATGCCGTGCGCCGCCAGCTCGTCACGGATCGGCTGCTCCCCGATGACCAGCACCCGCTCGCCTGGCCGCATCACCCGCTGCAGGTACCGGGCCGTGATCAGCGAAGAGTTGAGCACGTCGTCCACCGTTGTGGGGATGCCCATTTTCGTCAGCTTCTCCGCGTAGGACTGGCGGGTGGCGATCGGCTTGTTGGAGAGGAACACCACCTTGTCGCCGCGCGCCCGCAGCGTCCGGATCGCCTCCGCCGCCCCCTCAATCAAACGGTCCCCCAGATAGACCGTACCGTCGAGGTCAAAGATAAACCCTCTCATTGCCCGTTCTCCTTAGTACAGTTGGTCTTTGGTCAGTTTTTTCGCCAGGGACTGCAGCGCGATGACAATGGCGATGATCAGGATCGCCATCGCCGAAGCGGTGTAGTACTCGCCGCGCAGCAGGTTCTGAAACACGGCCAGGCTCATCGGCGCCCAATCCGTCGGAGCGAGCAGGAGCGAGATGCTGGTCTCCTTGATCACCGTCACGAATACCAGGATGGCGCCCGCCGCGATGCCCGGCAGCATCAGCGGGCCGATGACCGTAACCGCCGCCAGCAGGTTGGAGGCGCCCAGGTTGACGGCCGCTTCTTCGATGTCTTTGCGGATGGCCATCATCGAACTCATCGTCGAGCGGATCATGTACGGCATCCGCCGGATCGTGTAGGCGACGATCAGCAAGAGGGCGGTGCCGGTCAATTTCAGCGGCGCCGTATTAAACGTCTGGATCAGCGCAATCCCCAGGGAAATCCCCGGCACGATCAGCGGGATCGACGAGACGAAGTCAAGCCCGCCGGAACCGCGCCGCACCACGAAGTACGAAACAAACGTGGCGATCACGACGCTCAGCACCAGCGCTCCGGCCGCCAGCACCAGGCTGTTCACGATATTTTTATGCGACGTGCTGAAGATGGTCAGGTAATGCTTCAGCGTGTAGCCGTCGGGCAGGGCGTGATGACCCCAGGTGGTCGCCAGCGACGAGAGAAAGACGGACCCGACGGCCAAAAGCGGCACCAGCATCACCAGGAAGGTGTAGATAGTGAGCACGGCGACGACCCCTTTGTGGTCGTTCAGCTTCTGCCGCGTCGGCTTGCCCGAGATGGTGCCGTACTCCTTCCCTTTGACCACCAACCGCTGCAGCCAGAAAAAGAAGGCGGCCACCAGCAGCATGATCACGGTCAGGACGGCCGAGCCCGCCCAGTTGTAGAAGCCGGCGATCTCGCGGTACGCCTCGACCACGATCAGGTTCAGGTCTTTGGGCGCCAGAATGATCGGCGTGCCGAAATCGGAAAAGCTGACGGTAAAAATCAGCAGCATGCTGGAGACGATCCCCGGCACGGCCAGCGGCAGCGTCACCCGCAAAAAGGTGTACCAGCCTTGCGCCCCCAGGTTTTGCGACGCTTCCTCCAGCGTCAGGTCGCTGATCTTGAACGCCGCCACCATCGGCCAAAGCGCGTAGGGAAAGAAGAAAAAGACCTGTACCAGCACGATTCCCAACATCGACTGCACGTCAAACAGCACGCCTTCGCCGCCTAGCGACCGGTAGATGTGGTTGACCCACCCGGTCTTGCCGAACATCAGGGTAAACGCGTAGGACGAGATGAACGTCGGCACCACCAGCGGGATGGTGCAGAGCGCGGCGAAGAACGGCTTCCACGGCATGGTGGTGCGGGCGAAGGCGTAGGCGATCGGCAGCACCAACACCGTCACCAGCAGCGCCACCCCCGTGCTCAGCTTCAGGCTGTTGACCAGCGCGGCGAAGTACCCCGTGCCTTCAAACAGCGACGAGTACGCGTCCAGCGACAGGTGAGAGAGCTTCTTCAGCGTGGACGACAAAATTTTCTGACTGGTCAGGCTGCCAAACAGGTTGACCGGCTCTCCCGTCAGGCTGACGAGCAGGATGGAAAACAGCGGGACCAGCAAAAACACAAGGAAAAAGAGATAAATCAACCATTTCAGCACGGTAAAGCCGTTGAAGGTAAAGTGCCGCTGTTTCATAGGATCACCACGACATTCGGATCGATTGCTAGCTTCACGTTCGTCCCCGCCGGCAGCAGTGGGCTGCCCGCTTCGAAGGTTTTGTCCACTTCCACCTGCAGCTCGCCGACCTGCACGTCGTAGCGGATGATCGAACCCAGATAGGTGGACATGGAGATCGTGCCTTCCAGCAGGTTGTCTCCCGTATCCACCTGCGCCCCGTCCGCGAACAGGCGGATGCTTTCCGGCCGGATGATCACGTCCACTTCGCTGCGGTTGGTCGGAAACGCGGAGCGAATCACCCCGTCGCCGACGAGCTGCAGCACGGTGCCCGCCTCGCCGGACTCCTTCACCGTCGCTTTGAAGATGTTGGACGCGCCGACGAAATCGGCGACAAACGTGGAGGCCGGTTGGCTGTACAGGGCCGTGGGCGTGTCCACCTGCACCAGCCTGCCGCCCTGCATCACGGCCACGCGGTCGGCCATGCTCATCGCTTCTTCCTGGTCGTGGGTCACAAAGATCGTCGTGATCCCCACTTTCTGCTGGATGCGCCGAATGGTGACGCGCATGCTGCTGCGCAGCTTCTTGTCCAGGTTGGACAGCGGCTCGTCCATCAGCAGGACGGCCGGCTCCATGATCAGCGCCCGGGCCAGCGCCACGCGCTGCTGCTGGCCGCCGGACAACTGTCCGGGCAGGCGGTCGGCGAGGTGGCCCAGTTCGACGAAATCAAGGGCGTCGCGCACCTTTTTTTCGGTGTCCTTGTCCACTTTCCCCAGCTTGCGGTTGAGCATGTGGGCCAGCACGGACAGCTTCGTGCCCAGGCCGCCCTGGTAAAAGCGGCGCACCTGCAGGCTGTAGGCGACGTTTTCAAACACGCTGAGATGGGGGAACAGCGCGTAGCTCTGAAACACCATGCCGCAGTTCCGCTGGTTGGCGGGCACATGGCTCACATCCCGCTCCCCGATGAAAATCTTTCCCGCGGTGGGGCTTTCAAAACCGGCCACACAGCGCATGGTCGTCGTTTTTCCGCAGCCGGAAGGGCCCAGAAGGGCGAAGAATTCGCCCTCGCGAATCTCCAGATTGACGTCTTCCAAAGCAGTGATTCCGTTGAATTGTTTATGCAAGTGTTCGATTCGAACCGACCCCATCCAAGAGCCTCCTTACTGGAATTTTTGCCGCCACTCGCTGCGCACCCGGTCGTAGTTGTTCACGACCCAGTCGACGTCCAGCTCCTGCGCGTGCGGGATGACTTTTTCCAGGGTAAGCGGCGTTTTCGACTCCACTTCTTTGGAGATCGGGATGTGGTACCAGTTGGCCAGCGTCTGCTGCCCTTCCTTGGACAGCAGGTAGTCGATCAGCGCCTTGCCGCCGTCGGGGTTCGGGCCGTCCTTCACCAGCGACACCGGGTTGACGATGACCGGCGTCTTGTCCGGCACGATGAAATCGATTTTCTCCCCCTTGGCCTTCATCTCGTACGCCATGAAGTCAAAGGCGATCGCAATGTGTGCCTCCCCTTTGGCAACCGCTTTGGAAGGCGCGGAGCCGGAGTCGGGCATGGCGCTCATCTGTTCCACCAGCTTTTTGAAGTAATCCCAGCCCTGCTCTTCGCCGCGGGCCATCAGTTGGCTCAGCACAGTGAGGGTCGCGGTGCCGGACGCGGCCGGGTTGGGCATCTGGATTTTGCCTTTCCATTTGGGATCGAGCAGGTCATCCCAGGTTTTCGGCGCCTCTTCCGGCTTCACCAGGTCGCTGTTGTAGGCGAACCCGAGCACGAACACCTCCGCGCCGATCCACTTCCAGTCCTTGTCGCGGAGTTTGATGCCGTCCCGCACTTCCGGCCAATCCTTGATCGCTTCCGGCGTATACGATGTGATGATGTCCTTGTCCTTGGCCGCCTCGAACGGCAGGAATCCGCCGCCGCCGTACCAGACGTCGCCCTGCGGGTTGTCTTTTTCCGCGATCATGCGGTTGACCAGCACGTTGGTCCCGGCGTACTGCACGTTGATGGAGGACCCTTTGTAAGCCTTTTCAAAATTGAGCCCGATCTCTTTGGTCATATCCGGCGTCTCCGGCGAATAGAGCGCGATTGGTCCCAGTTCCTTCGCTCCCGCCGATCCGTTCCCTGCCGGTGTGCCGCCGGGCGAAGCCTCTTCGCCGGAGGAGCACCCCGCCAGGGCGACAGTGGAGAGCAAAACGGCCGTGGCTGCGACGTTCATCCATTTTTTCAACATGCGTCAGACCCCTCTTTCTATTTATTGTTGATCGAATAGTCAAACAGTTTGGCGGGAGAAAAAGAAAAACCCTCACGTAGATAAACACATCCCCTTGGGAGTGTGTTTACGGGTAAGGGTTTTCTCCGTTTCTCCGCCTAACCGTATGGGAAAATATGCTATCCGATCAACGTTTCTTCAAGTATAACCAGATCCATTTCTTTCTGTCAATGAAAACGCTTAATTTTTCAGACAAGTCGGACTGCTGGAGTCTCCGGTCACGGTCACGAGACGCACGGGCATCTTACAAATTTTAGCCCTTGATTTTGCCCCGTTTTTCTATATACTTGAACCGTAACATAACTGCATAGATTATCCTCATCAAATACGATGAGGATAGAGGTCGCGGCTTTTATATGATTCTGGCACGAGATCCAGAGAAGATCGATGACTCCAGAGGAGGGAAAAGCCGCCGAAGTCCGCTGTGCATTCTCTGGGCACACGGGCTGGGGCTGTACCCGAAAGGGGCAGAACTGTCACGTTTGCGAGCCGGGCAAACGTGGTGTGCTATCTTCAACGAAGGCTTGGTGGGGATGTAACAATACCGCCCTGTTCGTTGTGGCGGTATTTTTTATGTCCGACCTTCCTTCCGACTATCTCATCAGAAAGGTCGTGCATGCACTCATGGAATCCAATCAACTGCAGCGGGGCCTCAAGGCCCGACACCTGACCATGATCGCCATCGGCGGCTCCATCGGCACGGGGCTGTTTTTGGCGAGCGGCGGCTCCATCCACTCCGCCGGTCCGGGCGGCGCGCTGGCCGCCTACGCGGCCATCAGCCTGATGGTCTACTTCCTGATGACCAGCTTGGGCGAGATGGCGGCTTTTCTTCCCGTCTCCGGTTCGTTTTCCACGTACGCGACGAAGTTCGTCGATCCGTCCCTCGGTTTTGCGCTGGGGTGGAACTACTGGTACAACTGGGCCATCACCATCGCCGTCGAGCTGTCGGCCGGGGCCTTGATCATGAAGTACTGGTTCCCCGACACGCCGTCCATCCTGTGGAGCGCCCTGTTCCTCGCTCTCATGTTTGGTCTTAATTATTTGTCCGTAAAAGGATACGGAGAATCGGAATACTGGTTTTCCCTGATCAAGGTGGCGACCGTCATCCTCTTCATCATCATCGGCCTGTTGATGATCCTCGGCATCATGGGCGGCGAAGCGGTCGGCTTCCGCAACTTTACCGTCGGCGAAGCGCCGTTCAACGGCGGCTTCATGGCGATGCTCGGCGTCTTCATGATCGCCGGCTTCTCCTTCCAGGGGACGGAACTGGTCGGGATTGCCGCGGGAGAAAGCGAAAATCCCGCCAAAAACGTGCCGAAAGCGATCAAGCAGGTGTTTTGGCGCATCCTGCTGTTCTACATCCTGGCGATCATCGTGATCGGGCTCTTGATCCCGTACGACAACCCCAACCTGGTCAACGGCGACATCGAGAACATCGCGATCAGCCCGTTTACGCTGGTGTTTCAAAAGGCCGGTCTCGCCTTCGCCGCGTCGGTGATGAACGCCGTCATCCTGACCTCCGTCCTGTCGGCGGGCAACTCCGGCATGTACGCCTCCACCCGCATGCTGTGGATGCTGGCCAAAGAAGGCAAGGCGCCCAAGCTGTTCAGCAAGGTAAACAAGCGGGGCGTTCCGGTCAATGCGCTGCTGCTGACCGCCAGCATCGGGATGCTCGCGTTTCTCGCCTCCCTGTTTGGCGACGGCGCCGTCTACATGTGGCTGCTCAACGCCTCCGGGATGTCCGGGTTTATCGCCTGGCTGGGCATCGCGATCAGCCACTACCGCTTCCGCAAGGCGTACGCAGCCCAAGGCCGCGACCTGAACCAACTGCCATACCGGGCGAAGTGGTTCCCGTTCGGCCCGATCTTCGCATTTGTCGTCTGCTGCTTCGTCATCCTCGGCCAAAACTACACCGCCTTCACCGGGGAGACGATCGACTGGAACGGCATTCTCGTGTCGTACATCGGCCTGCCGCTGTTTCTGATCGTCTGGCTCGGCTACAAGGCCGTGAAAAAGACGAAAGTGGTGCCGCTGCGAGAAGTGGATTTCTCGTTTGACGAGACAACTGTATCCAAATAATAAGAGGCAAAGGCCGGGGATTCCCCGGCCTTTCCCTTGTTTACGACAACCTCTGCACGAAGCGCCCCATCCGCTCCAGCGCCTTTTGCAGCTGCTCCAGAGAGGTGGCGTAGGAGCAGCGGATATGCCCCTTGCCGCTGTCGCCAAACACGTCGCCCGGCACCACGGCCACCTTTTCCTCCATCAGCAGCCGCTCGGCAAACTCGCTGGCGTCCAGCCCGGTGGACGCGATCGAGGGAAACGCGTAAAACGCCCCTTCCGGCTCGTGGCAGGCCAGGCCGATCTCCTGGAAGCCCTGCACGACGAAATTGCGCCGCTGCCGGTAGCTTTCCACCATCCGCTCCATGTCCGCCTGCCCGTGACGCAAAGCCTCCAGGGCGGCCATCTGCGCCATCACCGGCGCGCAGAGCATGGTGTACTGGTGAATTTTCAGCATTCCGCCGAGCAGGTCCGCCGGCGCGCAGACGTAGCCGAGACGCCAGCCCGTCATCGCGAACGCTTTGGAAAAGCCGGAGATCAGGATCGTCCGGTCCTTCATCCCGGGCAGGGCGGCGATGCTCTCATGCCTGCGGCCGTAGCTCAGCTCCGCGTAAATCTCGTCGGAGATGACCAGCAGATCGTGCTTCGCGATAATCGGCAGCAGCCGTTTCCACTCCTCCGCCGACATCGTGCTGCCGGTCGGATTGTTCGGGTAGCAGAAGATGATCGCCTTGGTGCGCGGCGTGATGTGCGCCTCCAGCTCCTCAGGTGTCAGCTTGAACGACTGCTCCGCGCGCGTGTGCAAAAACACCGGAACCCCGCCGGCCAGACGGATTATCGGTTCGTAGGAGACGTAACAGGGCTCGACGACCAATACCTCGTCGCCGGGATCGACGATGGCCCGCAGCGCGATGTCAATCGCTTCACTGGCGCCGACCGTGATCAGCATCTCGGTTTCCGGATGGTACGAGACGGCGAAGCGCTCCTCCAGGTACTTGTGAATCTCCTTGCGCAGCTCCAGCAGACCGGCGTTGGAGGTATACGACGTGTAGCCCCTTTCCAGCGAGGCGATGCAGGCTTCCCGCACGCGCCACGGGGTGACGAAATCAGGTTCCCCTACCCCGAGCGAGATGACCCCTTCCATCGATGCGGCCAGGTCGAAGAAACGGCGGATGCCGGACGGCTTGAGCGATGCGACTGTGGCGGACAGGCGATTGCGGAGGCTGGTTTGCTGACTCATGGGGTGACCACCATCCTGTGGTCTTCGTCTCTATCTTCAAACTGAATGCCGTCGTGTTTGTACCGCTTCAGGATAAAGTGGGTCGCGGTCGAGACGACGGAGTCCAGCGTGGCCAGCTTTTGCGACACAAACGCCGCCACTTCCCGCATCGTTTTTCCTTCCAGCACGACGGACAGATCGTAGCTGGCGCCGGACATCAGGTAGACGGCCTTCACTTCCGGGAAACGGCAGATCCGCTCCGCCACCTCGTCAAAGCCCACGTCCCGCTTCGGCGTCACCTTGACGTCGATCATGGCCGTCACGTACGGATGGTCCTCCACCAGCTCCCAGTTGATAAGCGCGGGATACTTGACAATCACTTTGTCCGCTTCCAACCGGGCAATCGTCTCTCTCACGGTTTCCACCGGTTCCGCCAACAGGCTGGCGATCTGTTCCGGGGTCAGGCGGCTGTCCTGTTCCAGCAGCCGCAGCAGTTCACGCTGCTTTTGACGATCCATTTCCCTCACTCCATTCCTGTGAAAAATGCGTGTGGCCAACCCGCGTTCCCCAACAAAAAATCGCCTCGCAACCGAACCCGGGGCATCGTCCCGATGATTCGATTGCTGAGGCGACGGAATCGCGGTACCACTCAGCTTTTCTGCTCTCCTCGCGAAAAGCAGACTCGGAAAGTCCTGTACGGACTTTCACCCGATAACGGGGGCTGATCCGCTGCTTTCTACTCGCGGTTTCAAAAGCAGGAGCTCCAAGGCGGCTTCAAAGAGAGATGACGGCCGCCCTCTCAGCTTGCGGGCCGGCTCTCTGGACGTCAGCGCCCTCTCTTACTCTTCCTCTTCAAGGCCGTGGTTTCCTATGCGTCTGTCCGCTCCTTCTCCGGTACGGTGAAGGAGGTAAGCATGAGAGATTATAAAAACAGATGGCCGCGTTTGTCAATACGCCCATCCTCCCTCCCCCCGGCCGGTTCCGGACAAGGGCGGAGGAGCCGTCACTGGGCGTACTCGCCGTTGTAGCTGACCAGCACCACGTCCTTGACCCCTTCCAACGCGGAGAAATCGTTGACAAACGCGGTGTTGTCGTCGCGGATCCGCAGTTCCACCGTCAGCTCGGTCAGCTCCTTGCGCACCGTCTTTGATTTCAGCACGGCGTTCATTTTCCGGATCCGCCGCTTGACCTCCTCTTCGGCGATCGCTTCGTAGTGCAGGATCAGGAGATAGGGGGAGGTGGCCTCCTTGCGCCGCGACAGCCACCAGATCGTCCCGCCCACCACCAGCGAACCGAAGATGGCGACCGGATAAATCTTCGCCCCCGCGGCGATGCCCGCCGAGACGGCCCAAAACATGTAGACGATGTCCATCGGATCCTTGACCGCCGTCCGGAACCGGACGATGCTGAGCGCGCCGACCATGCCGAGCGAGAGCACGATGTTGGTGCTGATGGTCATGATGATCAGCGCGGTAATGATCGTCATCAGCACGAACGTGACGTTGTAATTGTGGCTGTAGACCACTCCCCGGTAGCAGGCGCGGTACACGTAGTAGATGAACATGCCGACCGCGAACGCGACCATGAGCCCCCAGCACATGTCCACCCACGATACGTTTGCAAACGCCTCGAGGTTGAGCACGCTTTTTTTGATGATGTCCCGAAAAGTGATCAGCTCGTCCATAACGCACTTCCTTTCCCATCCATACAGTGCATCCCCGCCGCGCATCCGCCTCAGCGGCCGTACACTTTTTGCCTCTCCTTGCACAGGACGTACTTGGAGATCGTCGAGCGCTGGTGAGCCGACACCTGCGCCAGCGAGCGAATCGTCCCGGGCAAAAAGCGGTGGAATTTTACCTCCATGATCATCCGCGGCCCCTGGATCGCCTCCCAGGTCGCCAGGTTGGGGTCAAACAGGTCAAACGAATGAAGCCCGGCCGCCAGTTGTTTGTCAAAGGTGATCCGGGTGTTGGTCGGCTCGTCCACATACGCCTCCCGGATGTAATCGACGATCACGGACGGCTTCATCGCCCCCTCTTTGAGATCGCGGTAAAAATCCGCCAACAGACGCTGCCCCTCGTCCGCCAGCCAGTCGATGTCACCCTCCAGCAGCCGGTACACCTGGCCGCGGGTCAAGGCGGCCGATTCCTTGAGCACGTACTCGTTCCACTTGCTTTTCCGCTCCAGCCGGATGATCCGGTCGCTGACGTTGTAGATGCGGATGCGGTACTTCTTCCGCTGGAAGTAGCCGTTGAGCTTGTCGTACAGCGCGCTCTCCCGGGCGTCGTCAAAATACAGGCTGCGGATGTGGTAGCCCTCGTCGCTCACGGAATGGCGGTCCAGGGGAAGGAGCGCCCGCAGCCGGCTGCGCAGCCCGACGTATTCGTGCGGATGAATGTAGTACTTCAGTTCGTGACGCAGCATGTTCCCGTTTCCATGCACGCGCAGGCTCCCCCTCCCGTCAGTTCACGTAAAAGTCGCGGACGCCGTGATAGACGCTGCCGTTCTCATCGAAGAAGTTGTCAAACGCCGTCATGATGTGCCCCTTCGCGTCCTTCACCGTGACTCTCCAGAAGTAATGGCCCTTGCCGATGCCGTTCAGCACGAGCGAAGTTCCCTTCAAACCGTCGCGATCCACCAGCGGGCGGGCAAACGACGGTTCTTTCGCCAGTTGGAAGCGGTAGGTCAGCTCGTCTCCCTGCAGGTCGTACGACATCCCCCAGCGAAACGTCAGTGCTCCGTTCGCCTGCTCCACATCCCCCAGAAAATACGGCATCGGCGCCTGCAGGCTGGCGATGAATGCCTGCTCGTTCTCCACGGGCAGATGGATGATCCGCTCCAGCTCCTGCTCGTACAAGTCCACCCGTCCCGGCAGGTAGCGGATGTCCGGTTCCCGTCTGACGTAAGCGGAAACGACCGGTTTGTACGTCTCGATCATGCGGCGCGTGTTTTCCGGATTGATGATGGCGCGCAGTTCGCGCACTTTGGCCACGAGCTGCTCGACGTTTTGCGGATTTTTAAAAAACCGGTTGGCCACCACGCTGCCCCAGTAGTTCTGAATCCCCCGCTGCCACAAGGAACGCTCCCGGGGGTCGCCGCCCGGCCCGCCGTAGTAGCCGAACGCCCCGTCGTAATCCCACGGCAGGAAATACCACTTCTCCGCGTTCAGCGGCGAATAGAGGAAAAAGTTTTGCGTGGACGTGTCCACGTTGTCCATCAGGATGTTGGCCGCCATCCAGGTCAGGAAGTTGTCGCGGTCGAAATGGCGGTCAAAGACGTCGTCGAAATCCTGGCTCATGTCGTTCACGTCATCCAGCATGCGCAACAGCTTGGCATGGTCGCTGGAGCCGTTGATTTCCAGGACGGACTCGAAGGCCTGCTTGTCGTACGCGGGATCGTCCGCCGTTTTCAACTTGTCGGGATAGCGGAAAAACTCAAAGTTGGACGCCTTGTACAGATGGCCGTAGGGATCCAGCCCGTGCGTCCGGAGAAACGACTTGTTGGGCTGTTCGATCTGGGTGTACAGGCCGTAATCCTCAAACGGGGCCTGCGCACGGCCGCTGGTGAGATCCCTGACGTGCAGGTGGACGAACTGCGTGCGCAGGCTGGTGATGTCCGGAAGCTGCTTGAAGTAGTCAAAGCTCAGTTTGTTGCGCAGCCGGGTGAAATCGGAAGCGTGCTTGTTCAGGTTGATGGTCCGCTGGTCCCGCCAGTAGCCGGCATTGTCAAAGAGCTTGATCTTGTACGACTTCTGCGGCGCCCGGATCGACGACTTGCCGCGGAGGGTGATGGAGGCGTTGGGCTCGTGCGTTCCGTAGCCGAACATCCCTTTCTGCGGCCCCTGATCCGTCCCTTCCTGCACGATGACGTTCAGCTTCCGCCCGGCCGTGCTGTCGGCCTCGTTGGCGATCCGGTTCAGCTCCGCCCAGGTCATCGGCCGCTCGGCGGTGAGATTGTCTTCCGTCACGGTGATGTACAGATGTACGACGCTTCCCGGCTGATCCTTTTCGTAGACCAGCCGGTTTTCCTGCAGCTTGGGTGCGTACTCCCCGGCAGGCGGCACGGCCGACCGGGCGCCCTGCTCCTGCGGCTGGCTGACCTCTGCGTCCGGCGTACAGCCGCCCGCCGCCGCGACGCTCAACGCCAGCAAGAGGGCCAGCCACCCGCTTCTCCTTGTCTGTTTCATCCCATTTCTCCTCCTCCGCTGTCACCCTGCCCTGCCGCGCATCCGGGCATGCTCCCGCAAAACCAGCGGCTGCGCGCTGAACGTCGCATAGTGCAGCCGGCGCAGCCGGTATATCAGCCTGCCCAGGGTGGCGGCGAGGACGGGAAACGAGGCGGCAAACAGGGACAGCCCCTGGTATTCGACGTCGCGCAGGGCCCAGGAGGCCGCCACGTTGGCCGCCAAAAAGATCGCCGAGAGCGCCAGCGCTCCCTTTCGATCGTCAAAGTAGAGCAGCAGCAATAGCGAGACGCTGTTCATGATGTACACGTAAAAGGCCATGACCAGGATGTTGAACGTATCCACCTGTTCAGCGGTAAAACCGATGTAGGGCAGGTATCGGATGCCGCAGGCGACGGCCACCAGCGAAAAGACGAGCTGAATCCCCATCAGCTTGGCCATCTCCCCGATCAGCACCTGTTCCATCTCGCGGCGGGCGCGGTCGATCTCGAGAATGGTCCCCTGTCCGAGAATCGCGTCGTAATACTGGCGATACTTCGGGTAAAACGCCGTCTCCACCGACACCACGAACCAGACCAGCGTCGGCAGCACGGAGAGGACGGCATAGTAAACGGCCACATCGTATTCCGGAGTCAGGCGAAACGTCCCCTCCAGCCATTCGCCGTGAAACGCCCACTGGGCAAACTGATGCGCATACATCGAGACGGCGGTGAACAGGCCGATCGCCAACAGGGAGGGATACCGGCGCAGATCCCGAACAAATCCGTACGGCGACGCCGGCCGCGGCGTGCGGAAAAAACGCTCGACCTCCCACAGCAGCACCGCCGCCGTGACAAAAAATCCGCCGGCCAATCCGGCAAACAGCCCCCACGCCGCCAACCGCTCCCCTTCCAGACGAACGTAAAGCCAGACCGCGGCCATCGCGAGCAGCATGCCTGCGAAAAACGCCCCGGCAATCCGCCGGTACGCCTTCATCGCCGACACATACACCACGCCCATCCAGATGACGGTCAACTCCATGTACAGCACAACCAGCGCCAGCTTCTCCGCCAGTTCCAGCGGTGCCAGCAGGAGAAAGGCCGCGGCGGGCACAGACGCGCAGCCCAGCGCCACCTGCAGGCTTCCGTAAAACGTCGGCAGCAGTTCGTCGTAGCGCTGTTCGTAGAGCTGGTCGGACGCGAGCCGGGTAAACAGCATGGAGAACGGAGCCGCGACGATAAACGAAAAGGCGAAGGCGTACGCCGTTCCCGCCTGAAACAGCTCGCGAGCCCGATACGGCGCCATTTCGGCGACGAGCAGCCAGTGGACGACCGCGACCGCCGCCATGCAGCTCAGGATCGGCCCCACCGTCACCAGGGAGGCGTACGAGATGGCCTGCACGCGGCCGAACAAGCCTTCGCGGTCAAACAGCCGTTTCAGTTGAAAGCCGATTCCCGCCATGTCTTCTCCCCCTTTCCGAGCGAGGCGTACAGTGATTCGTAACGGGAAATGAACTGATCGTGGGTATACGCCGACAGGACGCGGCGCCGGCCGTTTTCTCCCATTTCCCGGCGCAGCGATTCGCTTTTGCACAGGGTGATGATGGCGCGGGCGATCTCTTTGTCGTCCAGCACCGGCACGACCAGCCCGGCACGGCCTTCCCCCCCGTCCGCCGCGCTGCCGTAGAGCAGTTCCCGGCAGCTTCCGACGTCGGTCGCCACGACCGGCTTGGCCGCCGCCATCGCCTCCAGGACGGCCAGCGGCTGCCCTTCGCTGATGCTGGTGAGAACGACCACGTCCAGCTTGCCGATGCGGGCCTTGACGTCGACGCTGCCCGTGAAGGTCAGGTCCCGCACGTCCAGCGTCTCCGCCAGCTCCACGCATTCGCGGTAGTAGTCCGGGTCTTCGTCGTACGGCCCCATGATGGTAAACGTCGCTTCCGGCACCTCCCGCTTGACCGCGGCGAAGCTCTGGATCATCGTCTTGATGTCCTTGATCGGCACCACCCGCACGATGGCGCCGATGTGAACGGCCGGATCGTCCGCCGTTTTCCGCGGCAGGTCGGCGTACGCGTCCGCCTTGATGCCGTTGGGGATGATCGCGATTTTCGACGCGGGACATCCCAGCTCGATCTCGATCTCCCGGTTGCGGTTGAACAGCGTCACCACCTGGTCGGCGTACTGGTAGGCGCAGCGGGCCAGGCCGTAAAAGTAGCGAATCCACAAGTCTTTGAAGTAGCCTTTGACCCAGTCCGCCTTGATGATCTCCTCCTCCCGCTCGCGGGAGTAGATGCCGTGCTCGGTCAAAAGCATCGGCCTGCCGTAGAGGTGCTTGCCCAGACTGGCGATGACGCCGGCGTACCCGGTCGAGACCGCGTGGTAGAGGTCCGCCTCGGGCAGCGGGTGGCGGAGAAGCTGCATCAGCGGCAGCAGCATGGAACGGACGGTCCAGAACAGCTCCCGAAACGGAAGCTGCTCGTACCGCTGTCTGGCCACATCGCTCAACAGATCAAAGTAATCCTGGCTCATCAAAAATTCCGTGGACGCGTTCCATCGCCCGCTGCGCAGCAGCCGAAACAGCGCCTCCCAATCGGTGTCCCGCTCGCCGACAATCAGCCCCTGCAGGGCGTCCCGCTCCTCGCCGCTCAGCTTATATCGTCGGCCCCAGCGGCCCTCTTCCTGCAAAAAGGCGTCGAGAAACACCTCCCGCACCTCGCTCACATTGGCGGGCAGCCGGTAGGTGAATCTCCCCCTGTTTCGCTCCTCCGCTCCGATCGCGAAAATGACGAACTCGTGCCGGGGCATGGAGCTGATCACGTCATGAATCCAACTGGACACGCCGCCGGTCACATACGGATAGGAACCTTCCGCGACAATGCAAATCTTCATGGTTTCTCCGTCCAATCGATCGAAAAGATTTCATGATCCGCGCGCACCAGATAGGCGCCCTGCTCGATGCGCCGCACCTCGCACCGCTTCGTGCGCACGATGTTCCGGTCGGTCCGCAGCAGAAAGTACTGCGGGCCGGCAAAGCCGTTGATGTAGCCGTTTAAGCCGCCGGGACGCCGCTCAAAGACGGGCTGGCTCTCGAGCCACCGCCTTGCCTCGCCGCTCGCCTCCGCGGCGGTCATGGGGCGCAGCCAACCGTAGCGGTCCTGTACCAGTTCCAGGTACTCCTCCAGGCTCGTGTACAGATCGCGCCAGCTTCCATTGCCGCCCCGCACCTCGTCAATCACGTCGTCCGGGTGAACAAAGTGGGAAAAGATGCCATAGGCGGTGACCGCGTTGGCCATCATCCAGCGGTCGTACTCCCCGATCCGGTACCCGTAGGTCACGCGCGGCATTTCCACCACGCCGTCGGGAGCCAGTTTGTATTCCTGCACATAGGAGAGGTTTCGGATGTCCTCGATGTACAGGGACGAGATGTTGACAAGGTCGGGCAGCGCCTGTTTCAGCACCTGCCGGCCCGCCTCGTCGAGGGCGTTGGACGGCGGCACGTAGGTGCGCAGCGGGTAGTGCGGAAAGACGGACTCGACGTACTGCCGCAAGGAGCGAAGCGAGTCCGTCATCTCCCGCTGGCTCGGCCACATGTTGTAGCCGAACGCCCGCGACACCCGCGGAACGGTGGACAGCGTCTGATGGTTGTAGCCGTGGACGCCGATTTCGCCCCCTTCCTTCAACAGTTCGCGCCCGTACAGCACCAGGCTGGAGACGTCCGCGTCGCTCTCCCAGTCAAACGGCGGGGTGACCCGGTTGCCGTAGGTGACGATCAGCGCCCCCGTGTACTTCAGATCGTGCTTGCGCGCCAGCCGGATCATGTCCGGCCACCACACTTTCTTGAAAAAATGCGGCAGATCCATCCGGTAGTCCCGGTCGATGAGGGGATGGGTTCCCTGGGGAAACGGCGCGGGAAAGTCATCGATGTACATCAGTTTGGCGTTGAGCACCGGGTAGATCAGGTCGGGCAGCAGCACGCCAATGGCGCCCGCGAAAAGCCCGCGGTTGATCTTCTCCTGCAGCAGCGCGCCGTTGAACACAATGTAGGCTCCCTTTCCGTACGGCGCTTCCCACAACAGCGGCACGTGTTCCCCCGCCGAGACGTGAACGCGGCTGTGCTGTCCCAGCTTGACGCGCAGCACGGAAATGTGCAGGCCGGGATCGCGAAACACGCCGCCGGCAAACCCGAGCAGCACGTTGGTATGCAGGCGGATGTCGCTGGTCTCCACGTACGTGCCGATCTCGAGGATGTCCAGCCTGCGGTACATGGCGGAAAACGCCTCGTTGTTCTCCGGCTCGATCGCCAGCAGTACGCGACCGCCCCGCGCCACGTAGCCGTCCAGCCATTCCGTACCCGCGAGCCGCGTCAAATCGGACACGGTCACAATCACGCCGTCGGGGGCGGGATCGGGCATGACACTTCCCACGGGTACCCGTTCAAACCGCTTTTTCATCCCGGTCAGGACTTGTTCCGCCTGATACGCCACCTTTTGGCTCGTCGCGTCATCCGGGTCAACCAGAACGACCAGCCGTTCCTGATGGATGCGGGCCAGCTCTGCAGGCGCCAGCGCGTTGCGGGCGGCGGCCTGCGGTCCGGTCCCGTCGTTGTCCCCGTTCCAGCGCATCACCAGCTCCGAACGGGACATCTGCATCAACAGCGTCAGCAGGAGGACAAAGACAAGCAGCACGATCATGCGCCTGAGCGATTTTGTCTTGATCATCATAGAGAACCCCTGCTCCAGTACCGAATGATCTGCAGGGTCGGATACGACACGGTGACGGACGATTGTTTCAGCCTGTTCAGCGTCTCGTGAAACTTCCGCCCGGCCCGCAGCGTGTAATACAGTTTCAGCGCCGTGTAATAGGCCGTCTCCGATTGCGGATAGGCCTGGAGAAACCGTTCGCTGGCCGCTTCCGCCCTGTCGTAGCGGCGCAGGACGAGTTCGCACTCCACCTTGTCGGCGAACGCCTCTTCCCCGCAGTCCTTCTCCCGGATCAAGCGCTCCAGCACGTCCGCCTGCAGCAAGCGGTAGGTGCGCTCCATCTCGGCATCCATCAGTCCGCTGCCGAGATACCGCTTCAACGCGTCGGCGTACCCGGCCAGAATGGACGGATCATCGGGGTGGCGCTCCCGTTCGACCGACCACCGCTGCAGTTCGGCCATCATCCCCCGCTTCATTTCCAGAATGGCGGTGACGGCGTAGTGGGCGGTTTCGCTGTCTTCGTTGCGGGCAGCCTTGGCGAGAAAGCCCACGAGGTCCAGCGATTCCTCCTTCAGCGCGTCCATCACGATTCGGCGGCGGGTGGCGTGGTCATTGAGCACAAGCGCCTCTTCAATCGGGACGATCGACGTCTCCTTCTCCAGGTCCACTTTGACCAGGATGCCTGCCGGATCCGCCTTCAGTCCCACCACGTCGGCGAACCGGTCCGGATCGGCGGACGCGCTTTTCGCCGCCGCTCTCCCGGCGATGAACGCCAGCGGCAGCCCGGCAAACGGAATCAGGCAGGCCAGCGCCGCCCTGCCGCCGCTCATCGGTTCCCGGCGGCGGAACAGGAGCACCAGATACACCGCCGTCAGCACGTAGTAGACCGCAATCGAGCCTCTAAGCATAGACCGCATCCTCGCTCACAAGGCGCGTTGCCACGCCGTATTTTTGCAGCCGCTCCATCGCCGCCCTGGCCTCCTCCGGCCCGGAGTTGGACAGTAGCAGCACCAGCCGGCCCCGCCACAGCCCGATGTAGTCCGTGTCGCGCAGCAGGCGGGAAAGACGCTCGGCCGCTTCCTTGAGGCCGTTTTCGGACGCCTCCACGTGCAGCAAGGTGTACGCGGCCTGGTACCGTTCCTTGGCCGCCTGTTTGCTGCGCAGCACTTCCAAAAAGGCTCCCTCCTGCAAAATCGGCGTCTCCTCCACGAAGCGTTCGCTGCGCGTGGCGGCCACGTAGGTAAAGGCGCGGGAGAGCGAGCGGGAAATCATGTCAACGGCAATCCGAAACAGGTTTTCGTGGTACAGGGTAAACCGTTCAAACCCCTGCTCGTGCACGCAGACCAGCGCGATCGTCTCCCCCTGGTGAACCACCGGCGCAGCCAGCATCGGCAGCCCCGGCACCAGTTTTTTGTTCACCCACAAGCGCTGCGACGTGACGACCTCGGACAGCTCCGGCACGTCTTTCAGGTGCAGCGAACGGGGGGCGCGCAGATCGGCGTCGTTGGACTGAAGCAGCAGCCGCAAATAGCCGGTTGCCGATACGGCATAGATCGAGATTTTCCTGGACTCCATCAGGTCCTCCATCACGTTCACCGCCGCGCCGACCACCTGTTCCGGCTCCAGGCTCTCCAGTTCGGTCACGAGCGCATGGATGCGGCCTAGGCTGTCCCTGTTGGTCAGCACCTGCCGCTGCAGGGCTTCCTTGACGCTGCGCGTGTCCTTGTACACGTCCATCAGCAGCTTGTACCGCTGCGCTTCCACCGCCAGCTCGTTTTTGGCAAACGCCAGCTCTTTTTTGTACTTGTCCGTCACAAACCCGACCGACAAGCCGAAAAACAGGTAGACCGCGGCGACAAACAACGTTTCCGGGTCAAACAGCAGCGAGCCCCAGTCGCGCCCGTTGGCCAGGCTGTCGGCGACATACAGGCTGATCACCGCCGAAGCGGAGAGGAACGACTGGCGCGATCCGTACATGAGCCCGATCAGCAGAATGTACACCAGCCGAAAATCAAAGCCGTATTCGTACAAAAAGCCGCTCTGGTCGCGGGAAAGCAGGGCAACCGCGGCAAAGGCCAGCCCGTTTTCCACAAACGGCCGGATGATCCGCCACCATCCGGGCGTCTCCCGCGCGGGGGCTGCCTCTTCCCGGGCCGCAGCAGCCTCCTGCCGCAGCATCCATTCCCAGGTTTTGGCAATCCCCTCCTGCAGCGAATAGAGCGGCACCCAGTCCAGGTCGCGCTTCAGCCGGCTGTTGTCCAGGCAGGAGCGGGCGATCTCGCCCGGCCTGCTGTCGAGGTACTGGACATCCTTCACCGGGACCAGCGTTCGGATCGTCTCGATCAGCTCGTTCACACTGGTTTCCCGGCCCATCGACACGTTGTAGATTCCCGTCACATCGCTCGTGGCGCCGCGGTAAATGGCATCGGTCACATCGTCGACGTAGACGAAATCGCGCGTCTGCGTTCCGTCTCCGAAGACATACAGCGGTTTGCCTTCCCGCGCCTGATTCAGAAAGACGGAAATGACGCCCCCTTCCCCCGAGCTGCTCTGACGGGGACCGTAAACATTGGAAAAGCGCAGGCACAAGGTATCGAGCTTGTACAGCTCCTGCCATTTTTCGCAGTACATCTCCCCCAGCCGCTTGTTCATCCCGTACGGCGACAGCGGATGGCAGGCTGTCTCTTCGCGGGCGGGAAGCTGGTCGGTATCGCCGTAGACGGCCGCGGATGAGGCGAAGATAAATTTTTTGACGCCGTGCAGCCGCGCGCAGTTCAGCATGTTGACCAGCCCGAGGACGTTCGCCTCCGCATCCTGGCAGGGGCGTTCCAGAGAGGTCATGACACTCGTCTGCGCCGCCAGGTGAACCACGACGTCAAATCCCACGCTGCGGAACACTTCCTCGCAGGCCCGATCTTCCACATTGTAGACATACGCCTTGTGGGGGACGGTCACGCGTTCCCGCCTGCCCGTAGACAGGTTGTCGATAATGTACACCCGATGGCCCTCTTTGTGAAAACGTTCAACCACCGAGGACCCGATAAAGCCATATCCTCCCGTTACGAGAACGTTCACGCCGGACACCTCCATCCATTGACAATCGACAATCACGTTCGTTCTATTCGGAATTCCCATTCATTTTGAGACATAAGTCCCTGCATCAGCGGTTTCGACAAGCGCTTTTGGTTCATTCGCACTATGCTATAATGAAATCGACACCCGAAGTCGAATCATGCCGCCCCTGTTTCCAGGGAGAAACCGCCCCAGGAGGTTGACCATGAAAACCGGTCCATTCGCCGTTTTCCTGCTCGTTTTCTCGTGCCTGTTCACGTCGGCCGCAACCGGCCTGTCCCCGACCGCTGCCGCAGACGACGCGCCCCCCGGCTACCGGCTGCTGATCTACTACGGCATCCCGAAAGCCGTCAATCACGTATGGGATGAAAACAGGGCGGCTGAGATTTTTGCCCAGTACGACGTGCTGGTGTTCGGCGAAAATCTGGAGGAACCCACCCACCCCCATCACCATTCGACCCAACACGTTCTCAGCTTCGCGCGCAGGATCAAGCCGCACATCCGCGTCTACGGCTACGTCGATCTCGGGGTGACGACCGTCAATCACTCCATGGCCGCGTTGAAGGACAAGGTGCGAAAGTGGAAGGCACTGGGCGCAGACGGGATCTTCCTCGATGACGCGGGGTTTGACTACGGTGTCTCCCGCGCCCGCCTGAACGAGACGGTCCGCTACGTACACGAACTGGGCTTGTCCGCCTTCGTCAACGCGTGGGACCCCGACGACGTGATGGGCAGCGCGGTACATCCCCTCTACAATCCGAACGGTGCGGCGACAGCGCTAGACCGCCGCGACATCTACCTCCTGGAAGATTTCCTGCTGCCGACGGACATCAACGCCGGCAACAGCCCCAGCGCATTTCATCCGTCGTTTCGCGAAAAGATGGACGCATCGCTGCGGTATCGCACGCAGTTGGGCGTCAAGCTGATGTCGGTCAGCAGCATCGACTACACCCGGTACACCCCCCTTGCGCTCCGCAAGTTTTTCCGCCTGAACGAAGTGACGGCCGGCGTCTTTTCGCTGGACGCGTACGGCATTGCCCCGCTTCACTATTCGGCAGACGAGCGCGGCCGGGACGAGGTGCGATTTTTTCCATACATCACCAATTATTGGGACTATTATACTACGAACATCACCTATATTGCCAAGTATCATAACCGCGATTTTTCACGCGGGGGCTTTCGCATCCACTCGTTGCCGGGCGATCACTACTACCTGTTCCCCGAAACGGTTCGCTACTAGCCGGCTTTTCCGCCGGCTTTTCTGGTTCTTTCCTCCTGCCTTCATCCATTTTCTGCCTTGAGGTGTTGGATGGACCATTCCACGCGGTCTTTCTGAAGCGGTTTGGCCAGAAAGTCGGACGCGCCTGCGGCAATCGCCCGCATGATGGCGTCCCGCTGCACCACGGCCGAACAGACGATGATCTTGGCCTTTCCGTCGATTTCCCTGATCTTTTTCACTGCCGCCAATTCGTCCATGCCGGGCGTGGAAATATCCAGGGTGACCAGGTCGGGACGGTACAACATAAACTGTTTGACCGCCTCCTCTCCCGACTCCGCCTCCACCACCACCTCCAGTCCGAGCGATTCGAGCATGCCGCGAAGCATCAGCCTGGTAAACGCCGTGTCGTCGACAATCATGGTCGTTCTCACTGGTACTCCCCATTTCTTTTGTCATGCTGCCGCATCGGGTATGTTCCCCTTCTCTACCATATTTCTCCATAAAAAACAGTATGACATGACGCGCGTGTCATACCGTGCCGTTCCGGGACCGGAACAGACGCTACCGGCTTTGTTTTTTCTTCCAACGCAGATACCATTCCCGAACGGTCTGCTGGGGCGCGACGCCATACTCCTCGCTCAGCATCCTGGTCAGCTTCATGTACTCCCTCTCCACGGCATCGCGGTCGCCCAGCCTGTCATACAGCTTCATCAGGGTCACGTACGTCTCTTCCACATGCGGGTGAAAGCGCTGGATGCGGTGATAGACCGCCAGCGCCCGGGCGTATTCGCCAACGGACTCCAGATAGCCGGCCACATGGGTCGCGTGGTAAAACCAGTGCGTCCGCAGCCGCTGCCGCTCGCTTTCCGCCCACAGGTAGTCGTAGTCGTCCAGGTAATCGCCGCGGTACAATTCCAGCAGGTTCAAGTGCTCGGACAGCGTCTCCCCCGTCACGGGGGACAATTCCCTCACGCCTCGCTCCCATTCGTCCACATCCAGCCTGACGTGGTTCATGTCCAGCAGATAGCCGTCGTCGCAGTTGGCGATGTGGATGCCGATGCCGAGCTCTTTCAAGGTTTTTCTGATCTGGTAGATGGTTGTGTAAAGCCGGGCAAATCCCTTTTTCCGGTCCGTGTCCGGCCAGAACAAGTCGAGCAGCGCGTCTTTGCGAACGGGCTGCCCCCGCCGATGAACCAGGTATGCAAACAGTTCCTGCGCTTTTGCCGTCCGCCAGCGAATGGTTTCCGGTCCACGCGGCGGAACCTCGATCTGCAGGGACTGAAAGCAGCGGATCATGCCGGTTTGCCGGGCGAGCGGAACGACGGCCGTCTCATGCCGCCTGTCGATCAGCCGCTGCACCGTTTTGATCAGACGGTCGCGCTGAACCGGTTTCAGCACGTAGTCCAGCGCGTTGAGTTCAAACGCCTTGACCGCGTACTCATCATAGGCCGTCACAAAGACAAGATCCGTTTCAGGCGAGAGTCTGAGCACCTCTTCCGCCGTTTCGATGCCGTTCAACTCGGGCATCTCGACATCGAGAAAGATGACGTCGGGCTTTACCTGCGGCAGTTCGTCCAAAGCGCGGCGGGGATTTTGATATCGCCCGACGATCTCCAGCCCTCCGCATTCCCGCAGCAGTTTTTCCAGGTAGTGCAAAGCCAGACGTTCATCGTCAACCAATATGGCTTTCAGAGTATCACACCTCGCTTTTTCAACCCCGAATCCGACACAAGCCGCACCTTCTATCATAGGTTTTTGTTCTCAACAATTTCTGAACAAGCTCCACGCCGATTCATTGTCGCATACCTCAACAGGTCGGCGGCACACGAAATACCATCACGAACCCGCCGGACATTTCCCCAAGACGTTTCCATGGAACGGCGGCACCTGTGGCATAATGGTAAAAACAAGGAAGCACCATAAAGTGGGGATCAATATGAACGACACGATCGGCGTCATCGATCTGGGCTCCAACACGGCGAGACTCGTCGTGTACAGGCGGGACGATCAGGGGCTCGTCTACGAGGTGGAGAATGTCAAGCGCACGCTGCGCCTGAGCAGCCACCTGCGGGACAGCCGCCTGGAACGGGAGGGGATCGAGAAGACGCTGGCCTGTATGCGGCAGTTTCAGCAGTTGCTTGGGGCTTACAACGCAGCGACCGCAATCGGCGTGGCGACGGCCGCCGTCCGGCAGGCCGCAAACGGACGGGAGCTGCTGGACGCGATCCGGGCGGAGACCGGCCTGTCCATTCGCGTCCTGAGCGGGGAAGAAGAGGCGCGCTACGGCTATCTGGCCGTGGTGAACACGATGGATATCGACGAGGGCATCACCGTCGACATCGGCGGAGGCAGCACCGAGGTCACCTGGTTTTCCGGCCGGCGGCTGCGGGAGAGCGTCAGTTTTCCGTTCGGGATCGTCACCCTGACGCGCATGTTTCTGCCCGGCGACCCGCCCGCGGACGAGGAAATGAAGCTGCTGCAGGCGTACGTGGAGCGACAGTTTTCCGGCTGCACCTGGATCAGGGACAGGCGCTGCCCCGTAATCGCCATCGGCGGCACGGCGCGCAACCTGGCGAAAATGCACCAGCGATCCGTCGGCTATTCGCTGGGCAGCGTGCATCACTACGCCATGTCGGCCGAACAGGTGGACCGCGTACTGGAACGAGCGTGTGCGCTTCCGTGGGAGGAGCTCAGACAGATGCCCGGCCTTTCCAAGGACAGGGCGGACGTCATCCTCTCCGGCATCGCCGTGTTCCGCTCCCTGCTCGCCGTCGTCAACGGACGCGAACTGGTGGTCAGCAACAAGGGACTGCGCGACGGCGTTCTCTACGAAACGGTGTTTGGCGCCCAGCCGGCCGACATCCGCGAAGTCCGCCGGCGCAGCGTCGAACAGTTCATGAACCGGTACCAGGTGGACAAGCGCCACGCCCGCCACGTGCGAACGCTGGCCCTCGCGCTGTTTGACCAGTTGCGGGAGCTGGGCGTCGTCCGCTGCGGCGAGGCCGAACAAACCTGGCTGGAAGCGGCCGCCCTGCTGCATGACGTGGGACGGGCGATCAATGTGTACGAGTCGGCGGAGCACACATTTTACCTGCTGTCGCATGTACTGCTGCTCGGGTTTACCCACCGCGAGCGGCTGCGGATCGCGATGATCGCTTCCTACAAAAACAACAAGCTCTTGCAGCAGCAGATGGCCCGGCATTCCGACATTGTCGGCAAGGCGGACAAAGCCCTGGCCGAAACACTCGGGCATGTCATCCTGCTGGCGCGGACGCTGGACCGTTCCATGACCCAGCCGATCACGGACGTGCGGCTGCGGGAGGACGGGGAGCGGATCGTGCTGGAGTGTGTCGGCTCGGGGGAGAATCTGATGGAATACGCTCTCCTGGAAGACGTGCTGGCCAAGGTGTCCAAAGCGTGGAAGCGGCCCGTCGGCTTTCGCGCCGTCACACGGCCCGCCGATTGAGCCGGCCTCCGATGGAAAAGGCCTTCGCCAAAGCCGGCCCGGCCGGGACGTGCCGCTTTCCGAAAAAACCTGCTGCGCGATGCGGGATTCTGTTTGTCAAAAACCACACTGCCGAGGACTGACCCATGAACGATTTTCATCTACCTGCGTACTATATCAACCGCGAACTGAGCTGGGTGGCGTTCAACGAGCGGGTGCTGGAGGAAGCCGCCCGTCCGGAAAATCCGCTGTTTGAACGTCTGAAATTTATCGCCATTGCGAGCAGCAACTTTGACGAGTTTTTCATGGTGCGCGTAGCGGGACTGAAGGATCAGGTGAAGGCCGGGTTTGCCAAACCGGACAACAAGTCGGGGATGACGCCCAGGGAACAGCTCGAGGCGATCTGGGAGCGCACGCAGGTCGTCATGAACAAGCTGTTTGCCGTGCTGAAGCACGAGATTCTCCCGGAGCTGGAGCGGGTGGGCATCCGCTTTTTGAAAACGGCACAGCTTCAAGACGAACAGCGGGCTTTCGTCCACGACTTTTTCCATCACCGTCTCTACCCCGTGCTGACGCCGATGGCCGTCGATGCCAGCCATCCGTTTCCCATGCTCCTGAACAAGAGTCTCAATCTGGCGGTGCTGCTGGAAAACGCGGAGGAGCCGGAAGAAGGGCCGCTGTTTGCCGTCGTCCAGGTGCCTGCCGTCGTGCCCCGCTTTCTCGCCCTGCCGTCGCCGGCGGGAGAGGCGCACTTCATCCTGCTGGAAGACGTCATCCGCGAGCACATGGACACCCTGTTTCAGGGGTACAGCATCCTGGAAACCAGTGCATTTCGCATCACCCGCAACGCCGACCTGACCATCGACGAGGACGAGACGGAAGACCTCCTGGAAGCGATTCAGGAGGAGCTGAAGAAGCGGAAAATGGGGGAACCGGTCCGACTCGCCGTCGACGCGTCGATGAGCGACTTTTTGAAAAGGACCCTGCAGGACTGGCTGGAGCTGGAGGATTCGGAAGTGTACCGGATCGACGGTCCGCTGGATCCTTCGTTTTTCTTCAAGTTTTACGGCCTGCCCGGATACGATGCCCTGCGCTTCGAGCCATATCCGCCCCAGCCGCCCCGCGATCTGCTCGGCTCCGCGGACCTGTTCGAAACCATCAGGCAGCGGGACGTGCTCCTGCATCACCCGTACGAATCGTTTGATCCGGTGGTCGAATTCGTGCAGCGGGCGGCGGACGATCCCAATGTGCTGGCGATCAAGCAGACGCTGTACCGGGTCAGCGGCGACTCGCCGATCGTCAACGCCCTGCTGCGGGCGGCGGACAACGGCAAGCAGGTGACCGTTCTCGTGGAGCTGAAGGCCCGCTTCGACGAGGAGAACAACATCGTCTGGGCGAAAAGGCTGGAAAAGGCCGGCTGCCACGTCATCTACGGGATCGTCGGCCTGAAGACGCACAGCAAAATCACGCTCGTGGTCCGCGCCGAAAACGGCGAGCTCCGCCGGTACGTCCATCTGAGCACGGGCAATTACAACGATACGACGGCCCGGATCTACACCGATCTCGGCATGTTCACGTCCCGCGAAGCGTTTGGCGAGGACGCCAGCCACTTTTTCAACCATCTGTCCGGCTATTCCAAACCGCCTGCGTGGAAAGTCATCACGACCGCCCCGGCTGGTCTGCGGGAGAGGTTCCTCGGCCTGATCGAGCGGGAAATCGCCCACAGTCAGGCGGGAAAACCGGCCCGCATCATCGCCAAGATGAACGCCCTGACCGACAAGGAGATTATCGAAGCCTTGTACAAGGCGTCCTGCGCCGGTGTCAAGATCGATCTGATCGTGCGCGGCATCTGCTGCCTGCGGCCCGGCATCGAAGGGGTCAGCGAAAACATCCGCGTCATCAGCATCGTCGGCCGGTTTCTCGAGCACAGCCGCATCTACTGCTTCCACAACGGCGGGGAGGCAGACGTCTTCCTCTCCAGCGCGGACTGGATGACGCGCAACATGATCGCCCGCGTGGAGATTCTCTTCCCCGTCCTCCAGGAAGACCTGAAGGAGCGGATCCTGCACATCCTGGACATCATGCTGCGGGACGACGCCAAAGCTCGTGTGCTGCAGCCGGACGGCCAATACCGGCCCGTTGCGGCGCAAGGCCCGCATCCGCTCAACAGCCAACACTACTTTTGGGAAGAAGCGTTCCGGGCCGTGCGCAGCCGGGGAGCGGACCCTGCCGCCCTGCGCCTGAAACCGATCACGACGGCGCCGGAGCGCTGACACTCGTGTAACCCCCCGGCGCCCGCTGTCCTTTTTTCAAAAGCGGCGGGCGGCCCGAATGGACAGGCCGCCCGTTTTCGCTTGGCACCCGCCAGCCATCTACGATACTCCCAGCTGTGCCAGCATGTTCATCAGCACGTTGGATTGGCGCAGTTCGTCTTCCGCTGCTCGGGTGAACCCCCTTCTGATCGTGAGCGTCACCGCTCGATCGGCGATGTCCCGGTAAAGATCGGCGGCGGCCAGTTCGTCCCGGATGGCAAATTCCAGTCCCCGGGCAAACGATTCCGGCGCGGGCACCTCTTCCCGCCTCATCTGCGGCTCCCGTCCGGTCAACTGCCTGTAGATTTCCGAGAACCGCTGGGCATGCTTGATCCGCTCGTCGCGGACGATGTCCAGAACAGTCCGGATGTTGTCGTTCGGGGCCAGCTCCATCAGCCTGCTGAAATAATTGGCGGCCCGCTCTTCCCGGTGGATGGCTCGCAAGATATCGGCGGCCAGCCCCCGATCGCGCGGTTCGCCCAATCCCGGCTCCCGCACGAGCCTGGGCCAGTAGTGGGGAAATGCTATCGGATATCCATGCATGGGAAAACTCCTCCAAACGTGTATAGGTGTATACCCCAGCTTATGGCTGCGCCCATGAGGTGGTGAGCCCAGACGCGCAAAGAAGATCGTGGGCTGCCATAAAAATGAAAAAGACCCTTTGCCAGGGTCTTTGCATCGCTCGCGCCATCTGACGCGTTCAGCCCGCTTTTCGCAGCGTGGCCGCCTGTCCCGGCGGGAAGGAGACAATCGCTTCCATGTCGCCCGCCAGTCTGTACCTGCCCAACGTTCTCGGTATCAGCAGGTGATCCCCTTTTTCCACCGTAAGATCACCGCCGCTCCATTCCAGCTGGGCCGATCCGGCGAGAACGGACACGAGGGAGAACCGGTCCCCGGACTCTTCGTCGCGCGAGCCGCGCAGCGTCCATTTTTCTACCGTGAAAAACGGGCTGTCCAGGTAGTGGTTCACCTGCAGGAAGCGGCTGCCCGCTGTCTTTGCCCGGATCTGTGCGGGCTTGTTCGGCACGTTGGTCACCTGCAGCACCTTGTCGATGTGCAGTTCGCGCTTCCGTCCGGACTGGTCGACGCGGTCGTAGTCGTAGGCGCGGTATGTGGCGTCGGAGTTTTGCTGGATTTCGAGGACGACAATGCCTTTGCCCAGCGCGTGGAGCGTGCCGTGCGGAATGTAGAAGAAGTCGCCGGTCCGTACCGGGACCCGCACCAACAGTTCGTTCCAGCGGTTGGCCTTCATCATCTCCGCCAGCTCCTCCCGCGTCCTGGCGGTATGGCCGTACACGATTTCCGCTCCGGGTTCGGCGTGCACGACGTACCAGCACTCCGCCTTCCCCAGTTCGCCGTTCTCATGGACAGCGGCAAAGCGGTCGTCCGGATGTACCTGTACGGACAACGTGTCGTTGGCGTCCAGCAGTTTCACCAACAGCGGAAAGCGTTCCAGACGCTTCGGCGCAAACCAATCGGGCTGTTCCGCCAGCAGCTCGCTGATCGTCTTTCCGCGATAGACGCCGTTTCTGATCGTGGTTCTGCCATTCGGGTGATCGGATATGACCCACGCCTCACCCGTCTGCTCACTGGGAATGGGATAGCCGAATAATGTACGCAGGCGATTGCCGCCCCAAATCCGTTGATGATACGTCGGTGAAAACAGTAACGGATACGCGTTCATTTTCCTCACTCACCCCGGTTGATCTCAGTATGCAAGAAGGCACTACCATCGAATCACGACAGGATGGTACGGGTACACGTCAGTCCGCTGTTTCGAAGGTTACCAGCCCACCGTCAGCGCGGAATCGGCAAACGCAAGGGCCTTCTCGATCTCCCGTTTGATCTCGGCCAGCCCTTCCGCCGAATCCGCCTCCGCCCGAAGGACCAAAATCGGCTGCGTGTTGGAGGCGCGGATCAGTCCCCAGCCGTTCGGGAAGATCACCCTCGCGCCGTCGACGTCGATAATCTCGCGCTCGGGCCGGAAATACTGCTTGACCTTGTCCAGGATGGTCCGCTTTTTGCTTTCCTCGCAGGGGACCCTCGTCTCCGGCGTGGCGTGGTACCGGGGAATGTCGGCAAACAGCGCGGACAGCGGCTTGTCGCTGTTGGTCAAAATGCGAAGCAGCCGCCCCGCCGCGTAGAGCGCGTCGTCAAAGCCGAAATACTCGTCCTTGAAGAAGATGTGGCCGGACATTTCACCGGTAAACGGCACGTTCAGCCGTTTCATCGAGGCTTTGATATGGGAATGGCCGGTGCGGTGGAACACGGGCTTTCCGCCCAGCTTCTCGATTTCTTCCACCAATGCCCGCGAGCATTTTACTTCCACCAGCGCCTGGCATCCGGGATGTTTCGGCAGGATCTCCCGCCAGAACAGAATCATCAGTTGATCGCCCCACAGGATATTGCCCTGCTCGTCGACGACGCCCAGGCGGTCACCATCGCCGTCGAAGGCCACCCCGAGGTCGGCTTTCTCCTCACGCACCTTGCGGATCAAGTCCTGCAGGTTTTTCGGATCGACCGGATCGGGGTGATGATGGGGGAAATTCGGATCGGATTCACAGTAGAGCGGAACCACTTCGCAGCCCCACTGGGCCAGCGCTTTCGGCACGAACGGCGAGGGCGTGCCGTTGCCGCAGTCCGCCACCACCTTCACTTTGCGCGGTCCCAGGACAATTTTTTCCCGCAGCATCGCCAGATAGGGCTCTTCGATGTCCACCCGCTCCACGCCTTCCGGAAGGACAAAACGTTCGTGCGGCACGCCTTCCTCGGCGAGCAGCGCGCGCATGGTGTTGTGCAGGTCCTGGATCGCCTCGCCGTAGATGGTGGTCTTGTCCATGGCAATTTTGAAGCCGTTCTCGTCACCGGGGTTGTGGCTTGCCGTCACGATCAGCCCGGAAGGAATGTCCAGATGCTCCAGGCTGTAGTAAAACATCGGCGTCGTCACCTCACCGATATCGACGACGCGGATGTCCGAGCGGAGAAGCCCGGCCATCAGAGCGGTTTGCAGCTCCGGCGAGGACTTCCGGTTATCCCGCCCCACGACCGCCTTGTCCAGCCCGGCCGCCTTCAGCTTTCGGCCGAACGCTCTCCCCAGGAGCCAGGCAAACGCCGGATGAATCTCTTCCCCGGCTCTGCCCCTGATGTCGTACTCCCGGAAAACGTGGGACGGGATGTGAATGTCGTGTGCAGCCGTAACGTGCATGTGCATCAACCTCCAGTTACCGCATTGTGATAAATCGCTTCCGTCAGCAAGTAGGACAGGGTCGATTCCGCTCCCTGATTCAGATTGGCTCCGCTTGGAGTCAGTCCGTCGCAGCAGCTACCTTCCGCCGCGTCTGCCATCGGCACGGCTCCATCGTTGTCTCCGTAAAACCACGCCCGGCATTTGTCCACCGTTTGCCTGTACACAGGATCAGCCAGCACCGCATGGGCTTCCGCCGAAGCGAGCGCCAGTTTCATTACTTCCAACGGCTGCTGATCCCAGTCGCTGCGGGACTGCGGCGTGCACCAGCCCCGGTTGCCGATGGGGCGAATCACGCCGTTTTGTCCGGTCATCTTGGCGATCAGAAAATCGAGACTCTCTTTGGCGATGGCCAGCGTCTCCTCCCGCTTCGTCACGCGGTAGGCGGAAAACAGCGCCCACGGCAGCACGCCGTTTCCGTAGGTCATCACCGGCTCGAACCAATGCCAACCGTCGGCGGACGCCTCCCGGTACAGCCGGATCAGCCGTTCTTCAAACAGCTCGATCAGCTCCATGCAGGCGGCAGAATCGGCAGAGCCGCTGCCGTTCCTGGCCAAAAAGCTGCACGCTGCCAGCGCGAAGGCCCACCCGCGCGGAAACTTCATCGCCGTCGTCCGCGGCAGCCCTTTGGCAAACAGTTGGGAGGCGACAAACCGCCGGCCGCTGTCGGGAAGCGCCGCCGATGCGACCGCGCACGCCCACAGCGCACGGCCGAGACAGTCGTCAGACGGCTTCTCCGGTTCCGGCCTGCGGTCGTAGCCGATGTTGTTGTGGAAGCTGCCGTCCTCCTGCTGAACCCACAGAAGAAACCCGAGATAGCGGTCGATCAGGCGGTCAAGGGTCGCCTGCAGATCGCGGTCTCCCGCCTGGTCCGCATGCTGCCGCCAAACGGCACACGCCCACAGCGCTCTGGCGTTGTCATCGGTCGTATAGCCCTCCCGGCGGCGCGGGATGTTTCCGAGACAGTGCTCCAACAGTCCGGTGTCATCGGTCATTCTCTCCAGGTGTCGAAAGCTAACGGGAAAGGGCCGCAACGGGTGTTCCCTCCGTCTGCTCAAACGTGCTGCCGGACTGTTTGGAAAGCTTGACAAACAGGGAAGCGCAGCGTTTGCCGATCTGCGGCCAGTGCATGGCGGAGCCGATGCGGCCGATTTTTGCCTCCCAGTCCCGCCTCAGGCTGTCGTCACGCAAGAGCGCCGCGATTTTTTCCGCCCACCGCTCGCGTTCGCCATACGGAATCAGCAGCTCGTCGCAGCCCTCCAGCAAATCCTGGGCATAGCTGTACGGCGTGCTCAACACCGGACGTCCCAGCCCGACCGCATAGGCCAGCGTGCCGCTGGTGATCTGCTCCATTCCCGGGTAAGGGGTGACGTACAGGTCGCACGCCGTCAGGAATTGGACCAGCTCCTCTTCGTCCACGTACCGGTCGATCATCACCACATGGCGTTCCAGGCGGTTTCGCCGGATCAGCTCCATCAGCTCCTCCCGGTACGCTTCCCCTTCCCGTTTCTTCACTTCCGGATGGGTTTGGCCGACCACCGCGTAGAGCAGGTTGGGGACCTCCTTCACCGCTTGCGGCAGCGCCTCCAAAATCAGTTCCAAACCCTTTCCGCGGCTGAGCAGGCCAAACGTCATCATGACCTTTTTATCCGCCCAGTTCAGCCGCTGCCGAACGGCCTCCCGCTGCTGCGGGTTGGGAACGGGGGTGCCGTGCGGGATAAACACGATGTTCTCTTCCGGAATCCCGAACGACTGCCGCAGATAGCCGACTGCCCGGCGATTCATTACGACGATCCGATCGCTCCGTTCGGCGATCTCCCGCTGAATCGACCGGTACGGTTCCTGGGGCGAGGCAAACACGGTGTGGAAGGTCGTGACCAGCGGTTTTTTCAGCTCGCGTACAAAGTCCAGCACATACGCCCCTGCTTCCCCGCCAAAAATGCCGAACTCATGCTGCAGGGAGACGACCGACACGCCGCTCTCGTTCACTCTCTGCGCCATCGCCCGATACGCCTCCCTGTCGTGTTTGGCAAGCGGCCACAGCGCCTGATTGTTCCCGTACCCCTGTTCGTTCTCGTCGGCCATCACGATCACCGGGTCCGCTGCGTTCCACAGTTTCGCCTGTTTCACGTGATGCCGCAGGTGATGGGTATACGTCGCCAGTCCGCACTTTTTCGGAACGTACGTGCTCATGTAAGCCACCTGGATCATCCTTGTCCTCCTCCCGCCGTCCGGTTCATCACCGCTTCATGCAAAATGTGGCTGGCTTCCAGCTCCAATCCGTACCCAAAGATGCAGTTCTTCAACTGGGCCGCGTCGCGCACCTTGCAGCCGTTCCACATGATCGTTTCCGAGCAGCGGACGCCCTTGCCCAGTTCGCAGCCGTCGCCGATCACCGCATACGGTCCGATCACGCTCCGCTCGCCGATTTTTACCCGCCGGCCGATCAGCACCGGCGGCACGATCAGCACACCTTGGGCGATCTCGCTCTCCTCCCCGATCAGGATGCCCGTGCCGTGTTCTTTCTCTCGAAACGGCAGGGACAGCTTGCGATCCAAGAGGTCCCAGTGCACCTGCCGGTAACGGTTTTTCGTCCCCAGATCCATCCAGTAGCCGTCGATCAGCTTGCCGTAGACCCCCACGTTCCGTTCGATCAGAAGCGGGAACGTCTCCCGTTCGATCGATACTTCCCGTCCCTGCGGAATCCACTTCAGCACCTCTTTTTCCATCACGTAGATGCCTGCGTTAATCCGGTTCGACGGCGCCGTCTCCTTGTCCGGCTTTTCCACGAAGCGGATAATTTCCCCTGTGGCTCGCTGTTCCACCACGCCGTACTGCGACGGGTCATCCACCTCGGTCAGCCCGATCGTGACGCCCCCCTTGTGCTGCACGTGGAAGTCCAGCAGCGGCAGCAGCGACACCTGGTGAACGATGTCCGCATTGACCGCCAGAAAACGGTCGCTCAGCAGTTTTTCCGCGTTTTTGATCGCCCCTGCCGTGCCCAACAGGTTTTTTTCCACTGCGTATTCGATGTTGACGCCCCACGCCTGTCCGTCGCCGAAGTACCGTTGAATCATTTCCGGATAATGCTTGACGGCAATCACAAAATCAACGATTCCCTGCTGTTTGAGGTGAACGATGAGATGCTCCAGCCACGGGCGGTTTCCCACCAACGCCATCGGTTTTGCCAGATTCTCCGTCAGCGGTCTCAGCCGGGTGCCCAAACCACCCGCCAACAGCAATGCCTTCACGAGTCATCATCCTCCCTTTTTGAGAAAATAAAAAAGAAGCTTGCACATAAACGAAATCTTTTACCTTCATTTGAAAAAATGAGCAATAAAAAATTTCCATTTATGAACAATCTTCTTTTTTGTCACACAGCGCTCAAGGACTGACAGCGATGTGCCGTATGGGTTATGGAAAGACAACGGTAACGTGCGGCGGCGAACCGGTTGAAGCCTGTGTTCTTCACGCTCTTTCGCACCATCGCTGTTAGCACTCATTTGATGTGAGTGCTAACAGTTTATATGGTAAAATTATGATAATTTCCTGGCAAACGTGGAAATCGGCGATTTTCCCTGATTTTCTCGAAAAATGAGGATATTTTCCACATTACGATTTGTTTTCTACTTATTCTTCCATAAATCTCGTTTTTACGCTGCATTTTATGGAATCGTCCCTCGTCGCCCGCATTGGTCAGCATCATTCCCTATCATGGACCAACGCGGCAGATGACCGCTGCCTTTCCGATACATCTCCCCCTGATCATTTCCAAAATGATCCGTTATACTAAGAGGGAACGATTCCACCCCCATCGACCGATGGAGTCAGAAAGGAAGATGTCGATGCCGGACAACCAAACCTTTTCCCCCGAATTTCAAGCACTGCTGGAAAAGTTCACGGAACTGCTCACCGGTGAAGCCACACCCGAACGCGTCCAGATGGTAACCATCTGGTGTCTCTATTCCCACATGGCAAAAGTAATGCCGCCGCTCATCCAACACTGGGGCAGCGAACCGGAGCACCAGCAGGCCAAGGCGGAAATCAAGCGGATTTTTGAACAGATCAAGCAGTGGAACCAGGAAAAGAACGCCAAAAACACGCCGCCCAACATTGTGCAGTAACGCCCAACTCATGCGTTCCACACGGGTTCCGCTGCTTCTTTGCCAAAAAAGCCGGTGACTCCATGAGCAGCGGCCTGCCTTGACTTGTTCCCTCGCAGCATTCCGACGGGGCAGAATCACTCGCAGCCTCACTCCATGCTGGATCAGGCCTCACGTCACGCAGCACCGGGTCTCACTTCACGCTGGATCGGGCCGGCAACAAGACGTTCCGGAAACGTTCCGGGGAACCGGCACCGCACACGATAGAGGCCCCCGCTTCTACACGGCGAACGTGCGTGATGCGGAGGAAACGCAGCCCATTGTGTTAATGGAGCCCCTGTCCAAAGCTCCTGGTGCCGGGCAGAACCGTACATCATGACAAATGCCGGATTCACGTCGCGTAGGGAAATTTTCACTCGAGCTGATCTCCCGCCATTTCATGGGAGGCCGGCTCTTTTCATGCCTGAATGTTCTGAACGGGAAAGCAACCAGCCTGACCACGAACGGACGGAAAGCCAGTTTTTTCAGTCTGCCCCCGACCGGACGGACAGACAGGTTTTTTCCAGTCCCCCGGGAAGCCCGAACATGTACAGGTCGCCGTCATGGACGCCGCTCGACTGTCTGTGCCATAATAGAAACGACACTTCGCGGGGGCATCCCTCAAGGAAAGGAACTGAACCTGATGAACAACATCCGTACGATTCGCGAAGAACTGCTGCAGCACCCCGTGTACCGGGAGATCAACACGCCCGGGCGTGTCCGTATCTTCATGCAGCACCACGTTTTTGCCGTATGGGACTTTATGAGCCTGTTGAAACGGCTGCAGCGGGACCTGACCTGCACGGAGGTGCCCTGGATTCCGTCCCGACATAGCCAGTACGCCCGCTTCATCAACGAGATCGTGCTGGGCGAGGAGACCGATGAAGACGGTCAAGGTGGCTATGCCAGCCATTTCGAACTATACGTGGAAGCGATGAACGAATGCGGAGCGGATACGGGTCCCATCAATCGCTTTCTGGCCGAACTGCAGGCCGGACAAGACCCGCTTGCAGCGCTGCGAGACGCGGAAGTTCCGGAATCCGTCTTTCGCTTTGTCCGCCATACCCTGGAACTGGCGAAAAACGGCGGGACCCATGAAGTATGCGCCGCCTTCTTCTTCGGACGGGAGGACATCATCCCGGACATGTTTCAGGTGCTGGTCGACGAACTGAACCGAAATGGCCAATCGACCAAACGGCTGAACTACTACCTGCAGCGGCACATCGAACTGGACGGGGACGAACACGGCCCGCTGGCGGAAAAGCTGCTGACCGCCTTGTGTGAAGACTCCCCGGAAAAACAAGCGGAGGCAGAACGAACGGCCGTGCAGTCGCTTCGTGCCCGCATCGATCTGTGGAACGGGGTGCTGGCCGTGCTGTAGCCGCGACAGAGGAACACGCCAAAAACCGGACGATGGCCGTCCGGTCAGACTAAAGACAGGCGATTGGGTCGATGGAGAAGCATGTTTCCAGACAGAGCCGCTTGTGGGACCTGATCGGGCCGCGCAGCGTTTTGCGGGCACAAGGAGCGCCGCCTTTGATGGGGCCGCTCCGCGAGCCACGATCGGTTTTGGCGATTCCTCGCGACTCGCTGCGGAGCGTGCAGCCCGTGCTTCCCTGCCGAGCGTTTGCTTGTGTTCGGCGGGAAAAGACGGAGCGGATGCCGGACAACGTGCTTCTCCCCATGCCGTCACGTTATCTGCACTCTGAGGGATGCACCTCCCGCATCCCTTTTCATTGAAAGGAACGCGTACAGTGAATGATAGTGTATCGATGATGGTAGCGATCGCTCTTTTTATGGTGATGAAATACGGGTTCACCAAGCGGGATCAATCACTGAAAATCACTCACCTGGTAATGGAGTATGTCATTACGGTTGGTCTTGTACTCGTCATACAATACATTATGTTCGGTTTGGCTTCCATTTCAGCAAGTTGAAAGCCACACCCAAACACATGAGGCCTCACACGTTTTATTCCCAAAATCATATGTCTTCCCCAAAATGTAAACTGCTGCAGAATGAAAAAAATCAATTTTGATAATGGGTAGTGGGAAAAGACGAGCCCAACTAACGCCCCATCTGCTCTGCCCAACATCGTGCAGTAACTCCCCAATCACGCGTTCCAGACGGGTTCCGCTGCTTCTATGCGAAAAAGCCGTTGCCTCCATAAGCAACGGCCTGCCTCGACCTGTTCCCTCACAACATTCGGACTTGGCGGAGATCAACCGCAGCGCCAGGCCGCGCTACACGCTGGATCGGACCAGCAAAAAGACGTTCCGAGGAATTTCCGAGGGGTTGGTACCGTACACGATAGAGGTGCCTCGCATCCACACGATAAACGTGCTCTTCCTTGTGAACGACAACATTGATTAAAGGGACTCCGTATTAAGTGCCTTTCACTATATATGAGTCTGCTGGTTCTTTTTTCTGCCATCCTCCCGATTCTTCTCGGGCGTACCGATTACTGCACCGACTGCAGGCGGCTTTATGAACTGCCACCCCAAATCGGTGTTTATTTAGGCTCTTTCTTGATAAAAAAAAAAGTACCATCAACGCTACCGCCAACAATATTTCAACGCAAAAGATTACCCAAAAATTTTCATTAACGTTATCAAATGTATGTTGTGTGCCACTACCAGTCACTTTAAGTTTTTGGATAAACATATAGTCGTCCCAAAACATAGCTAACAAATAGTGTGTTAAAGCGCCATAGAGTAAAGCAACCCCACATTTAAACACACGTACCACCACCTTTTCTTGTCCTTTCATATTGTAGCAAATCTATCAAAAAAGGTAGAAAAAATTACCAAATGGTTATCATTAAGCAAAAAAAATTTATTGAGTTCCCTCGTGTTAGAATACCTTGATCAAGTATCACACCACGCTCGCCTTGAGCCGTTCTATCTCTCGCTTCGTGCGGGACCTTCACCGCCCCTGCCGCGCGCACCACGCAAAAAAACCGGACGATGGCCGTCCGGTTTCCTCTGCTTTCATCCCAAACTGACTTCCCTTCTTCCCGAAAAACGCCTTCAACGTCATATACACTTCGCCCTTGTCCCGAATGACGCAGTGCATGAACTTCGGCTCCTAGATGTGCCGGTAGGTGGACATCAGGGTGGAGTGCTGGTTGTACTGATTTAACTCTTGAGGATATACCCAAATTACTTATTCTGTCCTTTTTCCCTTACAATTACCACTTTATTTATCCCGCCAACTTATCAAGTTTCTCGCACAACTCATGCTGCTACTCAACGTCACCAGTCATGCTGGCCAACAGTGACAGATTCTTGAGTTTGGCGATCTCCCCAAGCACACTGCACATTTGCATCCTAGCAATGTAACATCTCCGTCCTGGGTACAGGACGAGAAGATCGGGTGCAAGATGATAAACCCGGACGAGTAGTTGGTATTCAGAACCATATTAACTTTGGAGTAGAGATTTGTTAATGTCTGTCCATAAAAAGACGCTCCCGAATGAACTTCTTTTATTTTGCAACTATACTGGCCCATGGTCCGCCCATAATATTGAGAGGAGGAAATGGAGTTGATCGCGACACATCCATTTTTTGGTACATTCCCTTTATCGGAGAATCTTGGTTACCAACATCAGAAACAGCCTATCCCGCATGGAATAGGCTGTTCGCTACTCGTTCCTTGATTTCTCCTGAGCACGTTGCACATGGGTCTGTACACTACTCTTACTGATCCCGAGCAGACGAGCCGTCTCTTCGAAGGAGAAGCACTCCCCGTGTGTGAACACATAGCATGCCCTCTCCCGTTCAGTCAGGCTCGCCAGGGCATCTTCCGGCCGAAATTTTTTCCCATTCGGTAAGGTTACACGGGCTACCCGCGGTGCCTCGTGTGACGAATGCCTGCATCCTCACCGGATCCATTGGCTTTTCCCGTTCGTACGCTGCCCGCCGCTCAATCCCCCGTCGGTTCCCCGGGCGGGCTACTTTAACTTTCGAATCTGATGAAGAAAAACAGGAAGGCAACCGAAAAGGATACTAGTGTGACCAAACGCTTATCGATACGTGGAAAAAGTATTACGAGGGCGAACATGGTCACAAATAACGGGACTAGAGTCCATAATGCAAAGGTTAACAGGCTACCAATAATCTTATCAGTAAGTACCTGGATTTCTGGCATGTTCTCCCCCCTCCTCTTATTGGTTATCGGAGAAACAAGGGGGTAATCTTGAGTACTTATGAGGTGCAGCACACGGGGCGTACCACGCAAAAAACCGGACGATAACCGTCCGGTTCCCTCTGCTCTCATCCCAAACTGACTTCCTTCTTCCCGAAAAACGTCTTCAACGCCTTGTACACTTCTCCCTTTTCCCGGATGACGCAGTGCATGAACTTTGGCTCCTTGATGTGCCGGTAGGCGGACATCAGGGTGGAGTGCCGGTTGTACTGATTCACCTCTCCGTATCCAAACATGTTGCAGCGATCCATCAATTCCTTGACCAGCTTGACGCATCGTTCGTTGTCGGACGTCAGGTTGTCGCCGTCGGAGAAGTGGAACGGATAGATGTTGTACTGGGACGAAGGATAGCGGCTGTCGATGATCTCCAGCGCCTTCTTGTAGGCGGAGGAGCAGATCGTGCCGCCGCTCTCGCCCTTGGAGAAAAAGACCTCCTCCGGCACTTCCTTGGCGTCGGTATGATGAGCGATAAAGACGATTTCCACCTTTTCGTACTTGGTTCGAAGAAAGCGCAGCATCCAGAAGAAAAAGCTGCGGGCGATGTACTTCTCAAACACACCCATCGAGCCGGAGGTGTCCATCATGGCGATGATGACGGCGTTGGAGTGGGGCTTGACGATCTCCTCCCACGTCTTGAAGCGCAGGTCATCGTCGCTGATGCCCAGCTCCAGGTCGTTGTAGCCGGCCAGCGCGTTGCGGCGGATGGCGGCGAGCAGCGTCCGTCTTTTGTCGATGTTGCCCATCAGCCCTTTTTTGCGGACGTCGTTGAAACGCGTCTCTTCCACGATGATCCTGTCCTCGTCCTTTTGCTGGAGGTTGGGCAGCTCCAGCTCGGCAAACAGCATCTCCTCCAGCTCTTCGACAGTGATCTCCGCCTCGAAATAGTCGACACCCGGCTGGTCGCCCGCTCCCTGTCCCTTGCCGGGGCCCTGGGCGGCGTCCCCGTCTTTGGCGATGACGTCGCCCACCTTGCTGTCTCCTTTTCCCTGACCGCCGTGCTGCCCCTTTTGAAAATTGAAGCGGAGCCGGTACTCATCCAGGGAACGGATCGGGATTTTGATCACTTCCCGCCCGTTGGACATGACGATGTTTTCCTCACTGACCAGATCGGGCAGGTTTTTCTTGATCGCTTCTTTCACTTTTTCCTGATGCCGGTTCTGATCCTGGTACCCTTTGCGGTGCAGCGACCAGTCTTCCCGGGAGACGACGAACGGTGACGAATCTTCCATATAGACTCCCCCCTCCTGCTGGCGCATCTTCGGCGTATGGGCTTCCCTGGCAAGCCAGATCCGGGTGCCCTCTGGGTACTTCCTACTGGCGCAGCTACGTCGAATCAACTTCCCTGGCAAGCCAGATCCGGGTGCCCTCTGGGTACTTTATCTGTTCAGCAGACTGCCGACATACCGGAGAAGCTCATTGGCGCACACAGGGCAGTAGCGGTGTTCCTCGATCAGCCGTCTGGTCACCTCGTTGATCTTTTTCAACTGGTGTTCGTCCGGTGTTTTGTTGGAGGTGGTGATTTTCACCACGTCTTTCAAATCGGCGAACAGCTTCTTCTCAATCGCTTCCCGCAGGCGGTCGTGCGTGCTGTAGTCAAAGCGTTTCCCTTTGCGCGCGTACGCCGAAATGCGAATCAGGATTTCTTCGCGGAACGCCCGCTTGGCGTTTTCGGAGATGCCGATCTGCTCCTCGATGGAGCGCATCAGCCGCTCATCCGGATCCATCTCTTCGCCGGTAACGGGGTCCCTTATCTTATTCATATTGCAATACGCTTCCACATTGTCCAGGTAGTTGTCCATGAGCGTTTTCGCCGATTCTTCGTAGCTGTAGACAAACGCTTTCTGCACTTCCTTCTTGGCCAGTTCGTCGTACTCCTTGCGGGCCATGGAAATGAAGTTGAGATACCGCTCCCGCTGCTCCTTGGTGATGGAGGGATGCTGGTCAAACCCTTCCTTCAGCGCACGCAGGATGTCGAGCGCGTTGATGCATTCGGTGTCCCGCCGGATCAGCGCGCTGGAGATCCGGTTGATCACGTAGCGCGGGTCGATGCCGGACATCCCTTCATCCGCATGCTCGTTTCGGAGTTCGTCCAGATCGGAGCCTTTGAAGCCTTCCACCGACTCCCCATCGTACAGGCGCATCTTTTTCAGCAGATCGGCCCCCTGCTTTTTCGACTCCTTCAACCGCGTGAGGATGGAAAAAATGGCGGCTGCCCGGAGCGCGTGCGGCGCGATATGGACGTGGCCGAGATCGGACTGCTTGATCAGCTTGGCGTAGATCTTTTCCTCGTCGCTCACGCGCAGGTTGTACGGGATCGGCATGACGATGATCCGCGACTGCAGCGCCTCGTTTTTCTTGTTGGCGATAAACGCCTTGTACTCCGCCTCGTTGGTGTGGGCGACAATCAATTCGTCGGCGGAAATCAGCGCGAAGCGGCCGGCCTTGAAATTGCCCTCCTGGGTGAGCGAGAGCAGGTGCCAGAGAAACTTTTCGTCGCATTTCAGCATCTCCTGGAATTCCATCAAGCCGCGGTTCGCCTTGTTCAGTTCCCCGTCAAAGCGGTATGCCCGCGGATCCGACTCGGAGCCGTATTTGGTGATCGTGGAAAAGTCGATGCTCCCGGTCAAGTCGGCGATGTCCTGGGATTTCGGGTCGGACGGGCTGAACGTGCCGATCCCGACGCGGTCGGCTTCGGAAAAGAGGATACGGCGAACGGGAAAATCTTCAATGCGCCCGCCGTATTCCGTCTCCAGCCGCATGCGGTTGTACGGGGTCAGGTCCCCTTCGATTTTGATCCCCAGTTCTTCCTCGATCTCCGGCCGCAGTTCGCGGGGGATCAGGTGAAGCGGCTCCTCTTGCATCGGGCAGCCGTCCAGCGCATACACAGCCCCCTCATCGGTGCGGGAGTACTCCTCCAATCCGCGTTTCAGCATCGTCACGATTGTCGATTTCCCCCCGCTGACGGGTCCCATCAGGAGCAGAATCCGTTTGCGCACATCCAGGCGGCGGGCGGCGGAGTGAAAATACTCTTCCACCAGCCGCTCGATCGCCCGATCCAGTCCGAAGATCTCCCGGCTGAAAAACTTGTACGAGCGGCTTCCGTCTTCGTTTTCTTCGACGCCTGCAGCCTTGATCATGTTGTAGACCCGCGAATGTGCGGTTTGGACGATCCGCGGATTTTTGCGTACCATCTCCAAATATTCGGCAAATGTGCCTTTCCACATCAGTTTTTCTTCACGGGCCCTGTGCTCGGCGATGCGTTTTAAAATGTCCATGCTCGTCTCTCCTCCTTCATAAGCCCCTCTCTCTTCGCGAACAACAGTGTACTTTCATGTATATGTCCGACTGCGGCCACGCATGCGCGTGGACCCGTTCCATCGGAGCGGCAACAGGATGCACAATCCTTTTCATATGTGTATGCACAATGACAACACATGTTTCAGCCCTCCCGCGACAAATCTGGCGCCTCCCGGTTCACCGTCAGCCGCGAAACATTCGCGAAACATTCATGAAAATGACAGAAACGGCAAAGCGTAACTCCCTTGCAAACAGGGCAAGCTACGCTATAATGGGAGTAGTTTGGTAATACGAAAGGAGCAGTCCAACATGGGTACGTTTATCGTAGGGTTGGTCTTTGCCGCTTTCCTGTTCTTCATTCTCACGGCGGGATACAACGAGGACAAGACCTGGAATCTGTAAGGCCGAGCCGGATCGCCGGCTTTCCTTTTTGACATCGCTCCCAGGAAAAAAGCAGGCTGCCTGAATTGGGCAACCTGCTTTTTTTTTTGCGGATCACTCGCGGATGTCTGCTTGTTTTCTGCACAAAAAAAAAGACGTCACCGCATCACGGTGACGGTCGGCCGATAACGCGTGTCCCCCTTCTCAGCGGGCGAACACACCCGTCCGCTGAGAAATGGCGGCGTAGAGTTCTTCCAAGGTGCCGCGCTGATCGACCGGATACTGCGGTTCGCCGCGGTCTTCCAGCCAGTTGGTGACGAGAAACGTCTTCATCCCCAGCTTGCCGGCCACCATGTCCTCCTGCATGTGGTTGCCGACCATTACGCATTCCGTCGGCTGCACCCCCAGCTTTTGGCAAATCTCGGCGAAATAGGCGGGATTGGGCTTGGTGAAGTGGGATTCCTCGTACACCGTAACCAGCTCAAAGTCATGCGGCGCCAGCTCGATCCAGGCCAGCCGGTGATGGATGGCGGCGCGGGGGAAGACCGGATTGGTGGCGACGGCCACGCGGAATCCTTGCCGTTTGGCTTCCTCCACGATCTGTTTCGCCCACGGCGACGGGTAGGTCATGTGGGAAAGCTGGGGAAAAACATCCCGGTAAAACGCGTCAAACACCGGCCACAGCTCGTCCTTGTCCCACAGGCCGTGTTTGCTGAAATACTCGACAAACACCTGCTCGTTGGTCTTGTCCGGCTCCTGGTTGGCGATCATCGCCTTGGTGGCGTCCCAGATCAGGGCGAGCATTTTCTCGGCGTCATAGCGGTCGCCGACGTAGCGGCCCAGCTCCTTCAGATAGCCTTTGACAAACGGCTCCGTCTGCATCTCCAACAGCGTGCCGTCCAGGTCAAACAAAATGGTGGTCACCGTCATCGTATCGTTCTCCTTTTTCCTTGTCGAACGGCTGGGCGGCGCGATGAAGCGCTTCCTGCTGCCAGGTCCGCCTCCCTTTTCGTCACCGCATCGAGCAAGATCGTTGTAATGGGGGCTGTCCGTTACGAGAGCCCGGGGAAGCCCAACTGCCTGAGCCCTTCAAACAGGACGATGGCGGCGCAGTTGGACAAATTGATGGAGCGGGTGGCGCCGCTCATCGGGATGCGGATCGTCTGTTCCCGGTACCGGTCGGTCAGCTCGGTAGGCAGGCCGGTGGTCTCTTTGCCGAGGATGATGTAATCGCCGTCGCGGAACGAAACCTCCGTGTACAGCTTTTCTCCCCACGTTTCCACGAAGTAAAACGTGCCGTCGTTCTCTCCCTGCGCCTGGGCAAAGTGCTCAAAGCTGTCGTAGTGATGAACCTTTACCGCATGCCAGTAATCAAGGCCGGCCCGTTTCAGGTAGCGGTCGTCCGTGGAAAACCCCAGCGGATGTATCAGATGCAGATGAGCCCCCGTCGCCGCGCAGGAGCGGGCGATATTGCCCGTGTTGGCGGGAATGAGCGGCTCGTGCAGGACAATGTGCAGCGGCATGTCAACAAAACTCCTTGTCAACCGAACTTTCAAACATCCTCTATTATACCGAATCTCCCATGGAGATGACCACCTTCCGAGGTGCCGGTATCCCCCGCTCTCCCGCCGCATGCTTGACTCGCCCAATCCTCGTGGCTGCTGTAACAAACAGACCGGCTGCCGCATCAAAAGAAAAAAAGCCCCGCACACGGGAAGAAAGGAGCTGTCGCCCATGCGGTTATTTCGCGCGGCAACCTACACGGCCAGCCTGGCGCTGCTGGCGCTCTGGGCGGGATGGATGCGGCCGGACTTCAACTTTTTTCCTTCACTGGAAGCCTGGAGCATGATGCTGGGGTACCTCGCCTTTGTCCTGATCGGGCTTACCCTCCTGGTGGGGCCCATCAAACTGTGGCTGCCGCCCCGCTTCGTTCCGTATTGCCTGCTTCTGCGCCGCGACCTGGGCATTCTTGCGGGCGCGGCCGGTTTCCTGCACGTCGCGCTGGTGCTGTACCTGTTCGAACGGGGGCCGGAATTGATGTTTCCGCAGCGTGAACTCCAGGCAGACGGCTGGCTGGGACTCTTTTTCCTGCATGACGGGAGCGGGGCCGGGACGCTTTATCCCAACCTGACCGTCACCGGCGCAGCCAACTACCTGGGCCTGACCGCCTTTTTCGTGCTGCTCTCCCTCTGGCTCACCTCCTCCCGGCGCGCGGAACAGCTTCTGGGCGGAGCGGGCTGGAAACGGCTGCATCTGAACGCCCCGCTGCTGTACGTGCTGGTGCTGTTTCACGGCATCATCTATGTGGAGTCGATCAAAGGCGAGCCGCACACGCTTGGCGACCTGCTCGGGTGGGCCGCTCTCGTCTGGCTGCTCCGCTCGATCAGCTTCGTCCGCACGGCGCTCAGACGACGGCCGTAGCCCGACAAAAAGAGGCGGTTCCTCCCGAGGAGGCCGCCTCTTTTGTCTCACATGCCCTGTATGTGAAAAAACGCGTAGCGAATGTTTGGAGTGTAGGCCGTCGAGTCCCGATAGTTCCAGTAGCGCATCCGGCTGTTGGTCGTATGGGCGTTGACCAATGGCAGGTGGTTGGCGTCCTTGGCCACGACGATGGTGGTGTGCTGGAACCGTCCGTCTCCGTCAAAGTCGTAACAGATCACATCCCCCGGCATCAACTGTTCCGGCGAGTTCTTCTGCACGGCACGCATCGGCGGCCCGCCCGATTTCAGCAGCAGGTACAAGCTGTGCGCCACCGCCCAACTGTAGCTCCAACTGGCCGATTTGCCCGACCGCATCCACCAGCCGCGCCCTTTTTCCCCGGAAAACAGCATCGGGATGCCGCCCGCGTAGAGACATTGCGAGATGAAATTGGTGCAGTCGTCGGTAAAATGGGGGTAGGCCGGATTGGCGGAGTTCCAGTACCGCTCCGCATAGGCGACCGCCTGATCCGCTTGGTACCCCTTCGCCCCGTGAACGGTTAATGTCGGCTGCATCCCTTCCCCGGTCCCGACCATCTCCATCCATGCTTCCGGCTTTTTCAACACGGCCGCGTCCGTCTCCCCGTCCGGGCACGGCCCGATCCAATCCAGCGCCCATCCCGTTCCCTGCCTGATTACGGCCATCCGCTGCTGCCGGCGCGTTTCTTCCACAAGTTCAGCGCCGTGCTGCCGGTACGTTCGCCGGACGTGCCAGGCAAATTCCACTTGTACGCGCCCGTTGGACTCCAGCCAATACAGCGGCACCACGTTACCCTGCACCGCGGTGATCTCCGCTCCCCTGTTTCGATACTGTTCCTGTTCCCGCAGCCACAACTCCCGCTGCTCCGCCCCCGCACCGGGGACCGCTCCCAACGGCTGCAGCCGCTCCCATCGGCCGTCGACCCAGCTTTGTTGTACGGCGTTACAATAGTCCTGCAGGAAGTTCAGCCAATCTTCCATCCGCCTCCTCCTTTCCCCGTTGGCCCGCGCCCGTTTTCGTTTCGGTTTTTCCGTTTTCGTCCTGCTGCTTCGGTGTGTTTCGCACGCAGTTTGCGGCAGCGGTGATTTCCGCTTTCGTCCTGCTGCTTCGTTGTGTTTCGCACGCAGTTCGCGGCAGCGGAGATTTCCGCTTTCGTCACGCTGCTTCGGTGTGTTTCGCACGCAGTTTGCGGCAGCGGTGATTTCCGTTTTCGTCCCGCTGTTTGGGTGATTCCCGCTTCACATCACCGCTTCCGTATGTCCCGCTGCGTTTTTCCCCTCACGTCGGGGTTCATGCGCTCGCGCTGGCCTCTCCCTGATGCTTATGACAGTTTGCGGCCGTTCAGAAGGACTGGGAACAACAAAAAAGCTGCCCGGTTTACCGGACAGCTTTTGGCGAGCGGCCTTGGACAGACGCTGCGTGTGCGCCTTCCAATGCCAGCAGGTGTTCTTTGATTGAGAGCCCGCCGCCGTATCCGACGAGCGCTCCGTTGGAACCGATGACGCGATGGCAGGGGACGACGATGGGGATGGGATTGCGGTTGTTCGCCCCGCCGATGGCCCGGACCGCTTTTGCCGCACCGATGGATATCGCAATCTCCTTGTAGGAACGCGTCTCGCCATAGGGAATGCGGGTCAGTTCGGTCCAGACCGCTTTTTGAAACGGCGTGCCGTACAATTCCAGTGGGATGTCAAACGTCTTCCGCCGACCGGTAAAATACTCGTCCAACTGCTCGCGGACAGACTGGTTTCCCAGATCGTCCCGGCTAATGGAGACGCCCATGAAGGTCTTGCGGCACCAGCGCTGCAAGCTGGGCAGCGCCTGCTCCTCGGAGCCAAACTCGATGAAGCAGAGTCCGTTTTCCGTAGAAGCAATGAGCAGCGGTCCAATCGGCGAGTCCATGGTGGTGTACCCCAATACTTGTGGCATCCATCGTTCCTCCCTACCCGTTTTTTCATGTGAATGGATCTACACGTTTGCCCCCTTGCTGCCCCTCTCGTTGTCCGTTTGGGCTGCTCTGGACGAACCGGGCTGGTGCAAAAGGGCGATTCCCTTCTCCACTTCGGCCAGCACGTCCGGCGACGTCTCCCGTTCCCGGGCCGTCTGCAGCGCCGCTTCCGCCTCAGCGCCGCCGATCCTGCCCAACGCCCAGGCGGCCGTTCCCCGAATGACGGGGCGGGGATCCTCTTCCAGCAGCCGGATCAAATCGGGAACAGCGGTGCGGTCGCGGAAATGGGCCAGCGCCAGGATGGCGTTTCGCTGAATCGGCTTTTTCCCGCGCCAGGCAGCGGAGGAAGCGCCGAACGTCTGCTTGAATTCCTTGTTGCTCATGTGAAGCAGCGGACGCAAAAGCGGCTTGGCCACTTCCGGATCGGGCCTGAATTCCGCGTGATGGGCAAAGTGCTTGCCGCGGTTTTTGGGACAGACCGTCTGACAGGTGTCGCAGCCGTACAGCCGGTTGCCGATCTTCGCCCTGTACTGGTCGGGAATGAAATCTTTTACCTGTGTTAAAAATGCCACACACTTCTGTGCGTTGAGCTGCCCTCCCTGGACCAGCGCCCCTGTCGGACAGGCTTCCACACACAGATTGCAGTCGCCGCACCCTTCCTCCACCGGCTTGTCCGGCGGCAGCGGCAGGTTGGTGATCAGCTCACCCAGATAGACCCACGAGCCAAACTCCGGCGTAATCAGCGCGCAGTTTTTGCCTACCCATCCCAAGCCGGCCCGCTCCGCTACGGCACGGTCGGACAGTGCACCCGTATCCACCATCGATTCCACCCGGGCGCCGGGCTCCAGACGGCAGATAAACCGGGCCAGCTTGTCCAACTTCTCGCGCAGGACGTGATGGTAGTCCATCCCCCACGCCGCGCGGCAGAGGATGCCGCGATACGCGCCCGGTTCGGATTTGGGCGGGTTTTCCATCTTGGAGGGATATGCCAGCGCGATGGCAATCAGCGACCGCGCCCCTTCCAGACTGAGGCTGGGATCGGTCCGTTTGTCCAGATCAGGCTCCTCAAACCCGGATTCGTACCCTTTTTCCCGATGCTCCACCAAGCGCTCTTTCAGCGTCAGAAACGGATCGGCACTGGCAAACCCGATCTTGTCGATTCCAATCTCGTGGGCATACGCGATAATCGCCTGCTTCGTCTGTTCCCAGTACTGCCGGTCGCTCACAGTTGTTTGATCGCCCCCGTGGCCAGTTCGTCGCAGCGGTTGTTCCACACGTTGTCCGCGTGACCTTTTACCTTGACGTACTGAACCTGGTGTATTTCCATCAAGCGCAGCAGTTCCTTCCACAGGTCCTGGTTTTCCACCGGCTGGTTCTTGCTGTTCTTCCAGCCGTTGCGCTGCCAGCCTTTGTACCATCCCTGCTGAAAGCAGTTCACCAGGTAGGCGCTGTCGCTGTACAAGGTGACCTTGCACGGCTCCTTCAGCGCGGACAGCGCCTCGATCGCCGCCTTGAGCTCCATCCGGTTGTTGGTGGTATTGGCCTCTGCACCGGACATTTCCTTTTTGTGCTCGCCGTACATCAGCACGGCGCCCCAGCCGCCCGGTCCCGGATTGCCGGAGCAGGCACCGTCGGTATAAATGGTCACTTCACGCATTGTCGGGGAATCCCTCCTGTTCATCTTTATTGTATCGAAGGACAGCCGCTTCCACAAAATTTTTTGCTGCTGGCTCCGAAAGGATATGCACCGCGGCCTAGATTTCCAGGCAGCAAACATCACCACTGACGAAGATACGGCTTCTTCGATATGACTTCCATCGACGTTTTTGTTATACTACCAAAAAACGGTTGAGTGACAAGGAGTGACACAGATGAAGGTACGCTTGGACTCCACGGTGGTTGAACGCCTGCCGCGTTTTTCGCTGGGCGTCATTCACTACGCCGGCGTGACCGTAAGCCCGTCTCCCAAAATGCTGCAGGGGCGCATCAATCTGTTCGTGGAATCGCTGCGCGTGGAGCGGGAGCTCGCCAATCTGGCCGAGATCGAAGGCGTGCGTGAATGGCGCGCCTGCTTCAAGCGGCTGGGAATCGATCCCTCCCGTTACCGTCCTTCCTCGGAGGCCCTGATTCGCCGGCTGCTGCAGGGCCATCCGTTTTTCTGGATCAACGGCGCGGTCGACGTCAACAACTTCTTCTCCGTGCTGCATGCCCTGCCGTACGGCATTTACGACGAAGATCAACTGCGCGGCCCTGTGGTCTGCCGGCTGGGACAAGCCTCCGACGCTTACCAGGGACTAAACGGCCGTGAAGTGCAGATGGAGGGAAAACTGCTTCTCGCCGATGACCAGGGCGCGTTCGGCAGCCCGATCGTCGACTCGGTGCGGACGTCCGTCACGGAGAACAGCCGCAACCTGATGCAGGTGATTTTTTTCCACGAGCACGTGTCTCCGAATCAGCGGGACGAAATTCTCGGCGCGACGGCCCGCATGTTCACGGAAATCAACGGCGGCGAAGTGACGCTCTCCTATCTCGTCACCGCGTAACCGCTCCCCTGGGGCAATTGCCAAACAAAAAGACGGTCCGTCACGCAGAGCGGCCGTCTTTTTGCATCTCCGTTTTCGGCTCCGATTCCGTCGGCCGGGGAAACACCACGTGTTCCAGCAGCAGGCACACCATGACGCCGAGCAGCAGCCCGTTGCCGAACAGAAAGCTCGCCAGCGAGGGAAGGTGCTGCCACGCCGTCGCCGGCACAAACATGACCCCGATCCCCACCAAGAGCGAACTGCCGCCGATCGTGATGGCCCGGTCATCCAACCGGATCGACGCCAGGTCTTTTATTCCAAATCCAAGCAACTGCGTATAGGCGATAAACATCCCGGCGTACGCGACCGGCGTCGGCAGGGCGGCCAGGAACTGGGATACGGACGGCAGCATGCCGATCACCATCATCCCCGCCATCGCTGCCATGAACGGCAAACGGGCCGCCATCCCCGTCGTCTGGATCACGGCCGCCGCCAACGACAGCGGAATCATGCCGACAACCCCGGCCAACCCGGACAGGATGTGAGACACCCCGGTAAACACGCCGCCCCGGTTGTATTGCTGGACGGTCGGCTCCGACCGGGTCGCCTTGCCCACGACGGACAAACTGGTGACCAAATTGGTAAGCAGGACAAACCCGGTCAGCAGACTGGTCAGGATGACTCCCCCATCCCACTTGGGCTCTCCCCAAAAAAACAGGGTGGGCAGCACCATCCACTCGTCACTGGGCCGGATCGGTTCCGTCCAGCCCAAAACGGCGTACAGTCCCCATCCGATCGACATTCCCAACAGCACGGCGTAGCTGGCCAACCGCCTGCTGCGCAGAAAGACGAGAACCAGCGCGACGATCAAGACCGACACCAGGGCAATGCCCGGATGGACTTCCTTTGCGTGCCGGTAGCCGATCCCCAGCATGCCGGTCACAATGCTGCTGCACAAGGAGACCGCCAACAGCACCATGTAGGTGCCGGACACAAGCGGCGTAAACCAGCGCTGGATTTTGCCGATCCAGCCCAGCATCCCAAACAGCAGGAACAAGCCGCCCGCCAGGATCAACCCCACCTGGAACGATTGGCCGATCAGCCGCGGCCCCATTCCCACGCTGGATCCAATCTGCGCCAAAATGATAAAGATGCCCCACCACAATCCTGCGGGCCCATCCATCATCGGATAGCGGTGTCCCAGCCACGCCTGCAGGAAAGAGGCCAAGCCGATGAAGAACATGGTCTGCTGCATCAGGTGACTGATCTCGTCAGGCCGCAAACCGTACACGTCCCCGATCGCCAACGGAACGGCAACACTGCTGGAAACCGTAACGATCAGCCATTGCAGGGCGGCCAAAACGGTTGTGCCCGCCGGCGGCCTTTCATGCAATCCGTAACTCATCCCCAACACCCCGTTCGCTGTCAATCTGCCACTGGCGTACTGGCCTATTCTGTGCAGGAAAACAGAAAGCACGCCGATTCCAGCGTGCAAAGTCCGATCTCGTAGGAATAACATTGAGAGAACATACAGTCGATCATGCCTTGCCTGTGGCCTTTTCATCTTACCATAAGACCGGTTCGTTTGGTAATCCAAACCGGCTCTGTACGAACACGCAAAAACGAGGAATCGAACAGATTCCTCGTTGAAACCTTCAGGTATGGTGCCGGTAGAGGGACTTGAACCCCCACGGTTTCCCTCACGATTTTGAGTCGCGCGCGTCTGCCAATTCCGCCATACCGGCACGTTTATGGAGGAGGCACCCGGATTCGAACCGGGGGATAAGGGTTTTGCAGACCCGTGCCTTACCACTTGGCTATGCCTCCATGTTTGACATTATATTCGGCATGGGCTGACCATGTTCCGCCCAAACCCTGCCGAGACACAAATGGAGCGGACGACGGGTCTCGAACCCGCGACCTTCGCCTTGGCAAGGCGACGCTCTACCAATTGAGCTACGTCCGCATAAATGGCTGGGGCACTAGGATTCGAACCTAGGAATGACGGAGTCAAAGTCCGTTGCCTTACCGCTTGGCTATGCCCCAATATGAGATTAAGATGGGGCGATCGATGGGAATCGAACCCACGAATGTCGGAGCCACAATCCGATGCGTTAGCCACTTCGCCACGACCGCCACGCAATTGGCAGGGGCAGTAGGAATCGAACCCACACCAAAGGTTTTGGAGACCTTCGTTCTACCGTTAAACTATGCCCCTGTATATGGTGGCTCGGGACGGAATCGAACCGCCGACACGAGGATTTTCAGTCCTCTGCTCTACCGACTGAGCTACCGAGCCATCGCTGATGAAGCAAAGGGAAACGAGAATGGCGGAGCTGACGGGACTCGAACCCGCGACCTCCGGTGTGACAGACCGGCGTGAACTCCAACTTCACCACAGCTCCAGGTTTGGTTGCGGGAGCAGGATTTGAACCTGCGACCTTCGGGTTATGAGCCCGACGAGCTACCAGACTGCTCCATCCCGCGACGATTGAAATTCTACAGTAATGGTGGAGGCTGACGGGATCGAACCGCCGACCCTCTGCTTGTAAGGCAGATGCTCTCCCAGCTGAGCTAAGCCTCCACAACACCCCACAAAGTGACGGATTGCTTTGAAGCGAATTCCGATTACGTTGTGGGGATCCCATCTCTTTACATGGTGACCCGTAGGGGATTCGAACCCCTGAATGACAGCGTGAAAGGCTGCTGTGTTAAACCGCTTCACCAACGGGCCATGATGGCGGATGGAGTGGGATTTGAACCCACGAGACGAGTTATCCCCGCCTACACGATTTCCAATCGTGCTCCTTCGGCCTCTCGGACATCCATCCGTAATAATGGCTCCTCGGGAGGGACTCGAACCCCCGACCGATCGGTTAACAGCCGATTGCTCTACCGACTGAGCTACCGAGGAACGATGAAGACTTCGGTCGACTACAACCGCCTCGTTCTGAGGCAGCACCGGCACTTGCACGCACCGTGCTTCGCGCCTTCAAAACCGGATACGCATGGTTGGCAAAGGATCATGGAGTGGATAAGTCCTCGACCGATTAGTATTCGTCAGCTCCACGCGTTGCCGCGCTTCCACACCGAACCTATCAACCT